>NZ_JARWOP010000308.1 GCF_029868745.1 Nocardia wallacei
CGTCGCGGATCTGCTCGGTCATCGCGAGCACCAGATGGGCGCGATCCACCAAGGCGGGTTTCAGTTTACGGGCCTTGAAATTCGCCGGGGTTGGGGGGCGCCCCCCCGGCGGGGAGGGGGGGCCCCCGCGACCCCCCCCCCCCCCCCCCCCCCCCCCCCCCCCCCCCCCCCCCGGCCCCCCCCCCCCACTCGCGCGGGGGTCAGCCGAAGATGAGGCCCTTGCCCTGCGCGACGGCCTTGGCGAAGCGCTCCTGCACGTCGGCCCAGTTGACGACGTTCCAGAAGGCCTTCACGTAGTCGGCCTTGACGTTCTTGTACTGCAGGTAGAAGGCGTGCTCCCACATGTCGACCTGCAGCAGCGGGATGATGCCCAGCGGCACATTGGCCTGCTGGTCGTACAGCTGGAACGTCAGCAGCTTCTGGCCGAGGGTGTCGTAACCCAGCACCGCCCAGCCGGAGCCCTGCAGGCCGTTGGCGGCGGCGGTGAACTGCGCGCGGAACTTGTCGAACGAACCGAACTGGTCGTCGATGGCGGCGGCCAGTTCCCCGACCGGCTTGTCGCCGCCGTTGGGGGAGAGGTTCTTCCACCAGATCGAGTGGTTGACGTGCCCACCCAGGTGGAAGGCCAGGTTCTTCTCGTGCAGGAAGATCGCGCCGTGATCCTCGGCTTCGCGGGCGGCTTCCAGCTTCTCCAGCGCGGTGTTCACACCGGCGACGTAGGTCGCGTGGTGCTTGGAGTGGTGCAGCTCGTTGATCTGCCCGGAGATGTGCGGCTCCAGGGCGCCGTAGTCGTAATCCAGATCTGGCAGCGTGTACTCAGCCACGATGTCCCTTCCTCATGATGTCGGGCCGTGTGCGCTCGTAAGGTCTCGAGCGCACCCAACCATCATTCGTACACCCGCTCCGTTGCAACCGGGTTCCATGCCCCCGGATTCCAATTGCGCCGTGCGAGTGCGGCGTCGCTACATCGGCGGTGCGACATTCGGCAGCATGGTGCGGGGGTCGCAGGCGTCGTGCGCCTTCCACCAGCGCTGCCCGCCCGCGACGAAATCGGCGGCGGTCAGCGGACGGCCGTCGGCGGTCTCGACCACCAGGCCCTCGAACCACACCCGCACGTCGAGTTCGCGCGGATCGATGCCCTCCTGCTGGGAGAATTCCAGGACGTGCCCGGCCGGGCGGTCGCTGACGGTGGTGTCGAAGCTGAGCAACTCGCGCCACAGCGACCAGCCGCTGTCGTCGACATCGATGAAATCCCAGCCGTGCAGGGCGCCACCGCCGAAAGCGGCGATGGCCTCGCCGAGGGTGTCCAGGGTGAGCGGAAAGATCTTGGGCTCCAGATCGTCCCATTCCTGTTTGCGCAGCGACGCGGCGACGCGGCTGACACCGGTCAGGGTCAGGAACACCCGTCGGTCCGTGGCCGGCTGGCCGTCGAGCGGCAGCGTCAGCACCTCCAGCTCGAGTCGCAACCGGGCGGCCGCGACGTCGACCGCGGCGCCGAGGCAGGTGGCCTCGGCCAGTGCGGTGTTCAGTCCGGTCGCGTCCAATTCGTCGAGTAACCCCCTGCTCGCGTCCATGGCACAAGGCTACCGACCGGCCCGCTCGCAGCCCGGGATTTCGGTTTTCTCGCCGGTGTTGTCGTTTTTTCGAATCGATGGGAACCGGACGGCCGGACACTCCGTCCAAGTAGTTGTCGGTATCCCGCCGCGGAGCTCGAATATGTACTCGACCTGCGGCGTGGTCCCGCCTCGGCGGCGGGTGACCGCTCCGGGATGAGGAGGGGAGTCTCGGATCGGTCACCCGCGTGTTCGTATCGGGCGGGGTTTCCCGGCGGTCGCTCGGCAGGCTTCCCTCAACCTGTGGATCAGGTTGTGGATTATGTGGATAACTGGGAGCGCGAGAGGCTACGCCGGACCGGAACAGACCGCGCGTTCGGTACGGCCTCCGGTGGGAAGGACCATGGAACTCCGCGTCTGTCGGGCGGTCGTGGCAGGATCGAGACCGTGACGAGCCCCGAAGTCCCGTCGGTGCCGGTCGATGAGGTACCCGCCGAGCCCGGCAGTGCGGCCATCCTGCTCGACGTCCGCGAGGACGACGAGTGGCAACTCGGGCATGCGCCCGGCGCCGTGCACATTCCGATGGCCGATGTGCCCGCCCGGGTGGACGAGCTGGACTACGACTCCGAGATCTACGTCGTCTGCCGGCAGGGCGGCCGGTCGATCCAGGTGGTGCAGTATCTGACCCACGTCGGGTTCGACGCGTTCCACGTCGTCGGCGGCATGGTGGCCTGGCAGCGGTCCGGCCGCCCGTTGGCGACCGAGGGCGGCGACGAGGCGAAGATCTACTGAGGTGGCTCTACTGATGTGTCCGAGGAGAGGGGGATGCGCCCGGTGAGTACCGTCGTGCAGCCCTGTGCCCGCTGCGGCGCGCGGTGGGCCGTGCAGGGCAGGCCGAACCACTGGTGCCCGCGCTGTCGCGGCGTGCTGCTGTCCCCGGCGCCGGTCGACGCACCCGCCGAGCGCCGCAACTATCGCTGGGTGGCGCGGCCGCCGGGCCGTCAGCCCCGCGACGGCCGCCCGGCTCGCCCCGCCCGGGCCACTACTCCGGCGACTCCGCGCTACCGCGAGACACCGCGCTGGGGGCTGCGCGACGAGCCGCCCCGCCCGACTCCGGCCGCGGGCGGCAGGCTCGCCGCCTTCATCGAGCGCCGCGATCGCCTGCTGATCACGACGGCCGTCGTGTTCGGTCTCGCCGCGATGGCCGAGTTCGTCCGCTATCTGATCCTGCTGCACAACCGCACCCGGCTGATCCATCCGGCGGCGCTGCTGCTGTCCGACCTCGCGGTCTACGTGACGGCCTGCCTCGCGCTGCTGTTCGCGCTGGCGGCCGCGATCGGGTCGATCGGCTGGCTGGTGCACGCGCGCCGATCCGCGTACGCCGAGGTCGGGCGGCGCGACCCGCGATCGCCGCGAATCCTGTGGGGCGGCAGTCTGATTCCCGTGGTCAACCTGGTGTTCCCGGGCGTCTTCCTGACCGAACTGGCCCGCCTGCGGGGCGACGATCCCCGGCTCCCACGCGCGGTCCGGATCTGGTGGTGCGTATGGGTGCTCAACGGTCTGCTGGTGGCGGGCGCGCTGCTCTGGCGCACGGCGGACTCGCTGCAGGGCCAGGCCGACGGTGTGGCATTCACCGCGTGGACCGATCTGGCGGCCGCCGCGGTCGCCGTGCTCTCGCTGTGGCTGGTGCGTCTGCTCGAGGGTTGTGACCTGCGCGGTCGCGTCCGGCTGCCGAAGCGCTGGGTGGCGTCGGTGGGTCCGGTGGCGCCGGTCATCGAGCCGGTGCACCCGGCCGCGGAATCCGCTGAGCGCGCGCCGGATCCGGTGGTCGGAGACAATGAGCACGAGGAGGTCATGGCCAAGTGAGCCGAGACAGTCGCGCGCCCTTCGTGGTGGCGCACCGCGGTGCCTCGGGTACGCGTCCCGAGCACACCCTGGCGGCCTATGAACTCGCGCTGCAGGAGGGTGCCGACGGTGTGGAATGCGATGTGCGGCTGACCCGCGACGGGCATCTGGTGTGCGTGCACGACCGCACGGTGGACCGGACCTCCTCGGGCACCGGTCTGGTCAGCGAGATGAGCCTGGACGAATTGCGGGAGCTGGACTTCGGCGCGGGCGGCGCCGAGGCCGGTGTGCTCACCCTCGGCGAGCTGATCTCGCTGGTGCTGGATTGGCGCAGCCGTCCCACCAAGCTGTTCATCGAGACCAAGCACCCGGTCCGCTACGGCGCGCTGGTGGAGGCGAAGGTGCTGGCCGAGTTGCAGCGCTTCGGCATCGCGACGCCCGCCTCGGCGGATCATTCACGCGCCGTGGTGATGTCGTTCGCGGCCACCGCCGTGTGGCGGATCCGGCGTTCCGCGCCGCTGCTGCCCACCGTCTTGCTGGGCGAGTCGTCGCGGTATCTCGGCGGCAGCGCCGCGACCACGGTGGGCGCCACCGCGGTCGGGCCCTCGGTGCGGACCCTGCGCGACCATCCCGAACTGGTCGACAAGGCCGCCGCCGCCGGGCGCGCCACCTACTGCTGGACCGTCGACGACCCCGCCGACGTCAAGCTGTGCGCCGAACTCGGCGTCAGCTGGATCGCCACCAACCACCCGGGCCGCACCAAGGCCGTGCTCGCCACGGTGTGAGCGGCCGCGCCCGAACGGGCGTGCCCCTGCCGGTGGACGCGCTCCGACACGGTAGGTTCACCGTTCGTGGGTAAGAGCAAGCGCAACAGTCCCAAGCCCGGCGGTAACCGGGCCCAGCGTCTGGCCGAGCGCCGCGCGGCGCAGGAGCAGGCGGCGCAGGTCCCGACGCGCCCGTTCGCCGGCCTCGCGGCCGAATGCGATCTCGTCGCGCTACGGGAGTTCGTGCCGTCGGCGACCGCGACGCTGAAGCTGTCCCCGGACGTATCGGCGGAGCGGCCCGTTACCCTCGCCACCGTGCTGCCCGGCGCGGTCGCCGCGCTGGTGCGCGCCGGTGACGAGCCGACCGGTTTCGTCGCGGCCCAGGTGCAGTTCCAGTCCGACGACCCGGCCGCCGACCTGGCCGCCGCGGTGTTGTGGACCCAGAGTGCCGAGCCCGGCGCGTCGCTGCCGGCCGCCGCCGAATCCGAGAGCTCGGCCCCGGCGCTGACCGAGGTGCTGGATCCGGGTGCGAGCCTCGATCTGACCGTGCACCAGAATTTCGACTGGTGGGTGCCCGCGGGCGTGACGCCCGATCCGCAGGTCGCGGCGACCATCGAGCAGGCGAACCAGGCGATCATGCCGTCGGACCGGCTGGAATTGGGCGCCGACGCGGTCGGCGCGGCCTGGTGGGTCGACGCCGGCGAGAAGGCGCATCTGCGCTGGGTCCGCCCCGAGGACGAGGACGCGCTGATGCTGGCGCTGGCCCGAGTCCACGCGGCCGGTGGTCTGCAGCTGGGCGAGGGTTCGCGGTTCGCGGGATCGTTCCGCACCCACGGATTGCTCGTCCCGGTATTCGATCTGGACCCGGAGCGGCACGCGAACGAATGGGTCGCCCCGGCCACAGAATTCGGTGCGCGGCTGGCGCAGGCCCTCGCCTCCGACACGCCGCTGACATCGGACGAGCGGCGTTCCCGCGACGGACTGCGGTCGCGTCAAGTCACCTTGCGATAGCGCACCACAGCGAAAAGCTCGGCCCCGCAGCGGTTTGCGGGGCCGAGCGTCGCTCACCCGGTGGCTCGAGTCAGACGGAGCCGCCCGCCACGTGCGGGGCGCCCGACGCGTCGCTCGGGCTGCTCATCTCCCGGGCGACGAAATTCTCCAGATCGAACAGGTTGGCACCGGCGCGGTCGGTCACGGTCAGCAGCGTCGTCATCCGCGCGACCTCCTCGACCTGCTCCTTGAGGAACCACTGCATGAACTGCTCGCCCAGGTAGTCGCCCTCTTCGCGGGCGGTGCCGGCCAACTGCACCACCTGCTCGGTGACCGTCTTCTCCTGCTGCAGCGCCAGTTCGATCGGCTCGCGCACGTTCTCGAATTTCGACTTCGCGCCGTCGACACCGGACAGTTCGATGCTCATGTCCCGATCGAGGAAGTACTGCGCGATCATCAACGCGTGATTGCGTTCCTCGACGGCCTGCTTGTAGAAGTACTTCGCCAATACGGGAAGGTCGGCATTGTCGAACCACACGGCGATTGCGATGTACTGGTGCTCGGCATTGAATTCGTGCCGAATCTGATCGTGCAGCAGGTTGTGGAACTTGCTGCGAGGGGGCTCGGGGTGAGTGGACATGAGCACGACATTAATGCTGGTCATCGTGCTTGTCATCCAAGTACACCCTTATTGAGCCCGACCTAATTGAGGCAAGTATTGCCTAATCAATTACGGCTCGTGCCCGCCATTTTCGGCGCCGCCGGGTCGGGTTTCGCGGAAATTCGCAGCTCGCGCACGACGAACTCCTCGACATCGAACATGTTGCCCTGTGCGCGATCACACACCGCGAGCAGTGTCGTGATCTGCGCGACCTCGTCCAGTTGATCCTGGAGGAACCACCGGATGAATTGCTCGCCCACGTAATCACCGGTCTCCCACGCGGTGCGGGTCAGCACATTCACCCGGGCGGTGAGCCACTCCTCCCGCCGGACCATGAATTCGATCGCCGCCCGCGCGGATTCGAACTCCGGCACGATCTCGTCCAGGCCCTCGACGCGGACCGGATGATCGCGGTCCAGCAGATATTGGATCATCCGCATCGCGTGCGCGTGTTTGTCCTCGGCGCCGCGATAGCAGACGCCCGCCAGCCGGGGGAGCCGCTGCGTGTCCAGATAGACCGCGGCGGCCAGATACTGCCGCGCCGCGGTGAATTCGTGCCGGATCTGATCCTGCAGCAAATCCGGGAACGGCCGTTCGTCGTCCGGGGTGTGACCGTCACTCGGCATGCGCCCGAGGTTACCGGGTGAGCAGATCCTCGGGGACCGGCTTGTCCGCGGCCAACGCGTCGAAGAACCGGCCCGCTCGCTCCTTGTCCCACAGCAGCACATTGCCGCTGCCGGATACGTCGTCGAAGCCCCCGATCGGGACGGTCGTCGATACCGTGCCGGAGCGCAGCGCCCAGCCCAGCCGGGCCAGATCCCAGAGATGGTCGCCGTCGTCGACCCGCAGCGAGTCGGCCAGGCCGCGGGCCAGCGGCCACAGCCGCAACGGGTTGATCAGGGTGCCGGTGCTGGTCGCCTTGTGCAGCAGCGCCGACAGGAACAGCTGCTGGTTCTGCATGCGGTCCAGGTCGGCGCGCGGGGTGGCGCGGGTGCGCACGAAGCCGAGCGCCTCCGGACCGGACAGGCGCTGGCAGCCCGCGGGCAGGTCGATCCCGGCCAGCGGGTCGTCGATGGCGTAGGGCAGGCACATGTCGATGCCGCCGACCGCGTCCACCATGCCCGCGAAGCCGCCGAAGCCGATCTCGGCGAAATGGTCGATGTGCAGGCCGGTCACGGTCTCGACGGTCTGCGCGAGCAGCTTCGGGCCGCCCGCGGAGAAGGCCGCGTTCAGCTTGTCCCGGCCGATGCCGGGGATCGGCACGTAGGAGTCGCGGGGCAGGCTGACGATCGTCGCGGCGCCGGATTTCGGGACGTGCACCAGGATGATCGTGTCGCTGCGGTCGCCGCCGGCGTCGGAGGTGCTGCCGGTGGACAGCGCGCTCTCCTGGTCGGCGGTGAGGCCGAGGCGGCTGTCCGAGCCGGTCAGCAGCCAGTTCGTGCCGGGGGTGTCGCCGACGCGGTCGGAATAGTCGGCGAGCACGTCGATGCGGTGCAGCGAGCTGTCCAGATAGAGGATGCCCGCGATCGGGGCGATGAGGATGATCAGCAGCAGCACGAGCAGCCAGCGGCCCCAATGCCGTTTGCGGCGCACCCGCGGTTCGCGGGGCGGGCGATCCCGGCGCCGGGCCGGTGCGGCCGGAGGCGGCGGCGGGGGAGGTTCGCGATACGGCTCCGGTCGTTGCGTGGGCGCGTGTGCGGGCACGTCGGGCCGCCGCCCGCCGGGACGGTAGCGCGGGGGCGGCGGGTTGCCGCCGGGCGGAGCTTGTGACCAGGCCAGCGGCTGGTCCGGCCGACCGTCGCGGCGCAGCACCTGAGTGGGTTCGATCGGTGGTCGCCGAGGCGGTTCGCCGCCGGGGCGCCGCCGGTCTCCCGGGGGCGGTCCGGGGCGTCCGGGGCCTGGCGGCGGCACCCGGCGCGACCGCGCGTATTGCTGGGGGTCGTCGCCGTTCATCATCGAGATGCTACTGATCCGCCGCGCCCGCGGGTTCATCTCGAGTCGATGACGATTCTCACGGTGCGTGTCGAGCGGTCACGGCAGCCACGAAACATGGTCGTGCAGAAGCGCGTAACCGATATAGGCGACGGTGTCGATGGTGGCGTGCGCGAGCACCAGCGGCCACAACCGATTCGCGCGCTGCCAGTATTTGCCGAAAACCAGGCCCATCACGAGATTTCCGAGGCCGCCGCCGAGCCCCTGGTACAGGTGGTAGCTGCCACGCAGGAGCGCCGACGCCGCCAGCGATCGATTCTCCGTCCAGCCCAGCGCCCGCAGCCGCGTGATGAGATAGGCCACCACCAGTACCTCCTCGGCCACCGCGTTCGCCACGGCCGACAGCACCAGGACCGGCAGCCGCCACCAGTGTTCGCCCAGCGAACTCGGCACGATGGTCACGCTCATTCCCAGCGCGTGCGCGATCAGATAGAGCCCCAGTCCCGGCAGCCCGATGATCGCCGCCAGCACCAGGCCCGGAACCACGTCCCCCCGCAAGCGAATTCGCGCCAGCCCGAGCAATCGCGGACCGATTCCGCTGCGCCACAACAGATACAGGCCGAGCGCGCCCCAGCCCAACAGGCGCAGCACGCCGAGCAGCTGGAACAGCAGATCGATGGTCGACTGCGCCGTCCGCGACGGATTGAGCGCCACCGTCTGCCCGCCGACGCCGCCGGGGGCCAGCGCGCTCTCGAGCAGCGACAGCGCGGCGTTCGCGCCGCTGAGCCCGAACGTGACCACCAGGACGATCGCGATCTCGATCCGGAGGGCCGTGCGTTCCCGGCCGGTCGCGGGTTCGCGCCGAGCGGGTACGGAATCAGCGGAGGACACCATGCCCGCCAATGTAGGTGGGCGCGAGCGCGCCTATATGCGGCGCATGCCGTTCAGGAACGGGCAGCCCGCGAGGATCCGGACGGCCCGGCTCAGCGCTTGCACGTCGTCGGCCGGGGCCTCGAAAGGCAGTCGCACGTCGTGATCGCCGTCCGTGCTCTCCACGCGCAGCGTGACGCCGTACCGATCGATCGCCAGCGGGTGCACCGCGCCGCCCCGCAACCGGACCGGCAGGTGCCGGGCGAGTTGCGCGACGACGTCGGCGTGGTCCGCGTCCATGTGTTGCAGCCAAGCCGATTCCAGCTCCCAGAACGGGTCGGGCCGGGCCGAGCGCAGCTCGTCCAGGCAGGCGGCGGCGGCACCGCTGGAATCGGCGACCACCGCCGAATCGACCACCACGCGCAGCAGCGTGGTGGTGTGCCCGACGTCCAGCAGGGCCGGATGCGGGTGGTCCTTGGCCACCTCGCCGGCCAGGGCGCGCTGGGCGTACTGCGGCACCGCGCGGACCCGGCCGCGCAGCCACACCAGCGACCGCACCGGCTCGCGCAGCGGCAGCGGGGCCATATCGGTCAGTTCCAGGACGGCGGGCGAGCCGAGCGGGCCCCACGCCGCGGGCACCGCGGACGAGTCGATGGGCACCGCGATGACGGCGTCGCCGCAGGCACGCAGGTGGTGCACGGTCGTCGGCACCGGGTCGGCGCCGGGCAGGGCGAGTACCGCCTGTTCGGCGTGTGCGCTGGCACTGCGCACCCGCTCGGCCGTGGACGGTGCGGCGGTCGTGGTCGTGCGGGGCATGCGGTCCTCCCAGATGTCCGAACCCGGCGCTGTATTAGGTAAACCTAAGCTAAGTGACTGCGACAGGTTGTGCAAGCGTTGCGATCGCTACGGTGGAAACCGTGCCGCACGAATCGAGTTCCGCCGCCGAGCCGGTTTTGGTGCCTTTGACCGTTCCCGATGCCGCGAGAGCGAGCCTGGTGGACGGTCTCGTCCGCGCCACCGCCGCGGTGCCGGAGGCGCCGCTACTCGACGGCAACGCTCCCGACGAGCAGGTGGCCGCCTTCCTGGTCGGCGCGGCCCACACCGAGATCGGTTTCGTGGCCCGCACCTCGTCGGCCGAGCGGGCCCTCGCGATCGTCGCGGCCACCGCCGCCGCGCTGTGCGGCGAGGACATCCGAGCAGCGCTGCGCGAACCGGACATCGGTTTCCTGCGCGGGTTGAAACCGCCGGCCGTGCGGGCGTTGCGCGAGGTGCTGCTGGCGGTCGAGTCGGACGCTCCGGACGACGTGGCGCGCGGCCTCGGCGTCCTGGCCACCTGACTTCCCACAAAATCCGAGCGTGTCCCCGACGCCCAGTAATGTCGTATCCGTGCCGCGTATCGCGTATTTCGGGCCGTCGGGAACATTCACCGAGATGGCCCTCGCCCAGTTCGAGTCCGCGAACCTGTTCGACGGACCGGTCGAGCGCGTCCCCGCGCCCAGTCAGGGCGCCGCGCTGGAACTGATCCGGTCCGGCGCGGTCGAGGGCGCGGTGGTGCCGATCGAGAGTTCGGTCGAGGGTTCGATCTCGGCGACGCTGGACGCGCTGGCCGTCGGCCCGCGGCTGCAGATCGTGGCCGAGACCGAACTGGACGTGGCCTTCACGATCGTCGCCCGCGACGGCATCGCCCTGGACGAGGTGCGCACGATCGCCGCGTATCCGGTGGCCGCCGCACAGGTGCGGATATGGCTCGCGGAGCATCTGCCGGCCGCCCGCCTGTACACCTCGGCCTCCAATGCCGCCGCCGCGGAAGATGTCGTGAACGGTCATGCCGAGGCGGCCGTCTCCACCACGCTGGCCGGGGAGCGCCTGGGCCTGGCGGTGCTGGCCGCCGGGGTGGCCGACCACGACCAGGCGGTGACCAGGTTCGCCCTCGTGATGCCCCCGTGCCCGGCGCCGCCACGCACGGGCGCCGACCGGACCTCGCTGGTGGTGCTGGAGCTGGTCAACGAGCCGGGTGCGCTGATGCGGGTGTTCGCCGAATTCGCCACCCGCGGAGTCGATCTGACCCGCATCGAATCCCGGCCCACCCGCACCGGAATGGGCAGCTACCGCTTCTACCTCGACTGTGTCGGCCATATCGACGACACCGCCGTCGCGGAGGCGCTCAAGGCGCTGCATCGCACGGCCGGCCGGATCCGCTACCTGGGTTCGTGGCCCGCCAACTCGCCGAGCGGCACCCCGCCGCCGCCCGACGAATCGGCGACGGCCTGGCTGGAGGACTTGCGAAAGGGGGCAGCGGACCTGTGACGGCCACCGCGGACACCGGCGAACCGAACCGAGCCGGCAAGCTGATTCTGGTGCGGCACGGCGAGACCGAGGGCAATGTCGCGAAGGTCCTCGATACCCGGGTGCCGGGGCTGCCGCTGACCGAACGCGGTGTGGCGCAGGCGAAGTCGTTCGGAGCGAGCCTGCCGGTGCCGCCGCGCCGGCTGTTCAGCTCGCCGGCGCTGCGCGCCCGCCAGACCGCCGGTCACATCGAATCGGTGACGGGGGTGCCGGCGGAGGTGCTCGACGGCGTGTACGAGGTGCAGGTCGGTGACCTCGAGGGCGCGAATTCCGATGCGGCGCATCGGCTTTTCCAGGAGGTATACCACCGCTGGCACCACGGCGAGCTGGAGGTGCGGATCCCCGGCGGAGAAAGCGGCCAGGAGGTGCTGGACCGGTACCTGCTCGTGCTGGAACACCTGCGCCTGACCTATCTGACGCCCGGTGACCTGCGCGAGGAAGGTGACATCCTGCTCGTGAGTCACGGCGCCGCAATGCGTTTGGCCGGACGGGTGCTCGGGAACGTGGCACCGCCGTTCGCGACGAACAATCACCTCGACAACACCGAGACGATCGAACTGGTCCCGAACTACGCGTCCGGCGGCGACGGAGATCCCTTCTCGGGCTGGGAATGTGTGCGGTGGGGCCGCTACACCCCGCCGTTCGAAACGGATATCGAACCGACCGCCGACGATCCGATGGGTTAGGTGCCGAGCGGCGAGTTGCTGCCGTGCGGGAAGTCCGCGCGCAGCGGCATCGAATTGATCAAGTCCTGCACGGCGATTCGCAACCGGGCCGGGGTGCCGGAACTCAGCGACGACCACTTCACGTCGTCTTCGGACATGCTGGCGGTCGCGATGAAGCGGCCGTGCCGGGTGTTGAAGACCGAGATGTGGTTGGGCGTGAAATCGCGGGTGCCGTCGCCGTAGATGACGCCGATGATCTCCGCGGCGGACTCGATGTCCACCAGGGCCGCCGCCAGCGTGGGCGCGTCCTGGTCGGGCTTGCCGATCTTCGCGAGGCGCTCCGCCGTGGCGGCGCTGTCGCCGGTGTCGCCGAGGATCGGGGCGAGTTCCTCGGTCGGCGCGTTCATGCCGTACAGCTCGAGCGGAACCGCCGGGCCCAGCGCGGCGATGACCGTGCCCGGCAGGTCGGGGCCCGCCTCGTCGATGACGTAGGTGTTCTGCCCGCGCAGGGCGACGACCTCGAGATCGTCACCCTTCGCGATGCACAGCCGGTTCACGGTGTCGGCAACGATCCAGCGCATCTCCAGCGCCCAGTGCGGCCGGTTCAGCGCGCCCATGCGCTCCGCGAGCTCGGGGAGCACCTCCTCGCCGAGCAGCAGTTCGCGCTCGGCGAGCGACCGGGCCGCGGCGGTCATGGCCTCGGCGTAGGTGACCTCGTTGTCGTAGTACCGATTGGCGGCCAGTACGACCGGGATATCGGCGAGTTCCAGCTGCTGCTGGAGAAACCGGAACTCGTCGAACGACAGCACGACCGCGTCCAATGTGGACGGTCCGTGCCCAGCCCCGAGCACCGTCACCTAGCGCTCTCCGCGGCGGAATCGGCTCCGATGACCCCGGGCGCGATGAGGCCGCCCTGGCCGAAGTGATCCCCCCGCAGATAATCGTTGCCCTTGTCCGCCGACTCGTCCTCGTCGTCGGATGCCTGGTGGCCGAGCAGCGGATTGCCGCCGACGCCCGTCGAGCGTCCCGCCGCGGGCGTGCCCAGCTGACCCGGAGTCACCGGCTCGGCGGTCGCCGCGCCCGTCGCGCCGCCGGCCGAACCGCCGCCGATGGCGCCGCTCGAACCCCAGCCCTCGGGCAGCTTGAGCGAGCCGGCGTTGTTGCCGATACCGACGCTGGAGCCACCGGTCAGCGACACCGTGCGCGTGGCCGCCGCGGGGCCCCCCCCCCCCCCCCCCCCCCCCCAACACCCCCAAAAACGGGAGGGGGAAAAACGGGACCCCCGGGCGGGGCCGCGGCGGCGCGGGGCCCCCGGTCCGGGCGACGGCTATGTGGGGGGCGGGGGGGGGGGGGGGGGGGGCGGGCGGCCCCGCGGCGGCGACGCGCACGGTGTCGCTGAC
>NZ_JARWOP010000309.1 GCF_029868745.1 Nocardia wallacei
TTCCTTGTGGGTGTGGGGGGGGGGGGGTTGTCGGCGCCCCCCCCCCCAAAAAATAGCGGGGGGGGGCCCCCGGGGGGGGGGGGGGGGGTGCTGCGGGGGGCCCCCCCCCGCTTCGATGACGACCACTCTGCCGTGGCCGATCCCGATTGTGCGTGCGTGGGCAAGGCGCCTGCGTTCCGTGGCAAGCCGTGCCGTCCTCGCGAGGGTTACGGTCCGGATAACCGCCGCTCGGATCCGCCTAGAGTGCCCGATCCGGCTGGTCGCGACGATTACATCGAGGAGTCCGCATGCGCAGAATCGTGGTCGGGGACGACGGAACCGGCCGGGGCCGGGTGCTGGCCGACGAGCGGGTCGAGCCGCTGACCTTGGCGCTGCTGCCCGGCGCCGAGCTGTATCGGACCTGGGAACTCGACGAGCTACCCGAACTTCCGGTCGACCGGATGCCGCCGCACACCGAGACCAGCTACTTTCCCGGCCCGGGAGGTGTGCGTTTCGGGTTCATCTCCGTGCCGCCGGGGCTGAGCTACGACCCCGGTCCGGGCCTGTCCGAGGAGACCATGGCCGCCGTCGCCGCGGAGGCGGAGGCGAAGCTGCCGGGGATGCTGGCGGCCTTCGATCCCGCCGCGCCCGGCATCCATCGCACCGACAGCGTCGATTTCGTCGTCGTACTCTCCGGCCGGGGTCGTCTGCGCCTCGGCGACGGGACCGACGTATCGCTGCGACCGGGTGACAGCGTGATCCAGAACGGCGCACCGCACGCCTGGTTCAACGACGGCGACGTGCCGTTCGTCTTCGCCTACGCCCTGTGCGGCGTCGCCGACCGCAGTCTCTCAGCTTCCCGGCTGGCGCAGGACCCCGCTGACCAATAGCAACAGGGACTGTTCGGCCTCGAGCCGGGCGGTATCGGGGTCCTCGGCGTGCGCCACGATCATTCCCGCCTCGGTGACCGCGCTGAGAATCAGTTTGCTGAACACGTGCACCGGCACCGGGACCGCCAGACTGGCATCGACGGCCCGCTGCAGCTGGTCGGTGATCAGCCCGAGTCCGTGCCGCGCCTCCATCTCCCGCCAGCCCTGCCAGCCCAGTACGGCGAGCCCGTCCGACATGGCGATCCGCACCGTCTCGGGGCGTCGGCTGATCTCCAGGAAGGTCCGCATTCCCACGGCCATCGCCGCGAGCAGATCGGTGGGATCGGGCAATTCGGCGAGGGCGCGGGCGATCTCGGCGGTGTTCTCCGTCTCCAGCCGTTCGAGCACGGCGAGGAACAGACCGCGCTTGTCGCCGTAGTGGTGGTGCAGCGCGCCCCGGGTCACTCCCGCTGCGGACACGATCTCCTCGGCCGAGACGCTCGCGTAGCCGCGCTCGGCGAACAGCCGGCGACCGGCGTCCTCGAGCGCGGCCCGGGTGGCGCGGGAACGATCCTCCTGACTACGGCGTGGCATGCAGCCGAGTGAACTCCACGATCAACTCGGTGAGCAACTCCGGCCGGTCCTCGGCGCTGAAGGTGTAGGAGTCGTCGATCAGCCGCAGCGTGGTATCCGGCAGGTCGCGGGCCAGGCGTTCGGCGAACGACACCTTGAACGCCTTGTCCTCCTGCGCCCACGCCAGCAGCACCGGCAGATCCAGCGACGGGAACTGCTCGGCGGCCGCGAGGGTGTAGCGCTTGTGCACGCCGCGCAGGAAGCGCACCAGATCCGCCCGGATGGCCGCCTGGTGCCGGCTGGGCAGCAGGTAGGAGTCCGCGATCTCCGGCGGCACCGCGCGCTTGGTCACCAGGCCGAAAGCGATCGGCAGCCGCTGCGCGGGCCGGAACCGCATGAGTTCCAGCATGATTCGCAGCAGGCCGGGCACCGCGGCCAGGCGGGGCAGCGGCGTGAACGGCTGCGGGAAGAACTTGTCGTAGGCGTCGCAGTTGGTGAGTACCACCCGGCCCACCCGGGAGCGGTCGCGGGTCAGCATGATCTGGGTGATCGCGCCGCCGGTGTCGTTGGCGACCAAGGTCACGTCGCGCAGGTCGAGTCGCTCCAGGAAGTCCGCGATCAGGTCGGCGACGCCGGTCGGGGAGAGGTCCGCCGCGGGGACCGGGATGGAGTGCGCGCCGAACGGGAGGTCGGGCGCGAGGCACCGGTGGCCCGCGGCGGCCACGCCGGGGACCACCTTCCGCCATAGATCGGCGTTGACCAGCAGTCCGTGCACGAAGACGACCGGCGCGCCGGAACCCGTGTCGTGGTATCGGATCCGGTGCCTGCCCAGCAATTCGACCTCGTGGGCCGGGCCGAGTGCGCTGCTGATTCCCATGTGGTGCCTCCCGAAGATGTGTGATCCAGCTGCGCCAAGGCTCACATACATACCGTATGTATGTCAACATCGAGCGGCCGAATCAGCCGGATTTCTCGGACCGAGAAGCCAATACCGGTGCAGTCTCGTTATCCGGCTCCGGTAGCGTGAGCAGGCATCTATCCGCCGATTCGGTTTGGAGCTTTCCCCGAAAATGACTGAGCAGACCCCGACTGGTGCCGGTGTGGACGGCCTCGGTGCCGGTGCTTCGTACGCCGCGGCCGGCGTGGACATCGAGGCCGGTGACCGCGCGGTCGAGCTGTACGCGCCCCTGGCCAAGAAGGCCACCCGCCCCGAGGTGCAGGGCGGGCTCGGCGGCTTCGCCGGGCTGTTCGCGCTCAAGGGCGACTACACCGAGCCGCTGCTCGCATCCTCCACCGACGGGGTCGGCACCAAGATCGCGGTCGCGCAGGCGCTGGACAAGCACGACACCGTCGGTCTCGACCTGGTCGCCATGGTCGTCGACGATCTGGTGGTGTGCGGCGCCGAGCCGCTGTTCCTGCAGGACTACATCGCCGTGGGCAAGGTGGTGCCCGAACGGATGGCCCAGATCGTTTCCGGTATCGCCGAAGGGTGCGTGAAGGCCGGCTGTGCGCTGCTCGGCGGCGAGACCGCGGAGCATCCCGGATTGATGGGCCCCGACGATTACGACATCTCCGCCACGGGGATCGGCGTCGTCGAGGCCGAGGCGGTGCTCGGCCCCGATCGGGTGCGTCCCGGTGACGTGGTCATCGCCATGGGGTCGTCCGGCTTGCACTCCAACGGCTACAGCCTGGCTCGGCATGTACTGCTGGAGATCGATCGGATGTCACTGACCGGGCATGTCGAGGAATTCGGGCGGACACTGGGGGAAGAGTTGCTCGAGCCCACCCGGATCTACGCCAAGGACTGCCTGGCGCTGGTCGCCGAGACCGACGTGCGGACATTCGCGCACGTCACCGGTGGTGGACTGGCGGGGAATCTGGCGCGGGTACTGCCCGGTGGGCTGGTTGCCGAGCTGGATCGCGGAACGTGGAGTCCGGCACCGGTGTTCAAGTTGATCGCGCAGCGCGGCCGGGTCGAACGGGCGGAGATGGAGAAGACCTTCAACATGGGGGTGGGGATGGTCGCGGTGGTGGCGCCGGAGGACGCCGAGCGGGCGTTGGCCGTGCTGACGGCACGGCACATCGAGTGCTGGACGCTGGGGAACGTCAAGAAGGCCAAGGAGACCGATTCCGACCGGGTGGTGTTGGTCGGGGAGCATCCGCGGTTCTGAGATCGGCCGCGGGCCGCGTTGCCGGAAGCGGCAGCGCGCGCTCGCCGGCCGGGCCGAGCGGGTGTTGCGGGGTGTGCGCCGAGGGGATGCTGCGGTGCGGCGGCCCGCTGCCGGAGGTGCCGCGAGAAGGCGAGGGCATACCGGGGTGCGCTGAGTGTGAAAACCGTTCGGGTACGGCTTGATTCGCGCCGCTGTCCGGATTTCGAATCCCGGACAACGGCGGCGATGCGAACCTTGCGCGCTGGGCGAAGGGTTCGGCGACAGGGGAGCTGGGTTACGGGGCGACGTGCGAAGGGGGAGGCCCCTCAGGCCTCCCCCTTCGCACATCGATCCGAGTCAGCGGCGCCGCCAGTCGTCGTACTTGTCTTCGTCCTCCCAGCGCGACAGCGAGTCGTCCGCGTCGTGCTCGTCCGAGAGCACGCCGCTGCGCTGCGAGTCGCGGGAGTGTCCCCCCGAGAGCTCGCGCTGAAGGCTCGCGAAGTCGGTCGACGGCGAGCTGTACTTGAGCTCTCGTGCGACCTTGGTCTGCTTTGCCTTAGCCCGGCCACGGCCCATGGCTGACCCCCTCGCGTCACTGCGGGGCGGCCTGGGGTGGTTGGCGGCCCCGTTCGAATTAATACTCTTCCTGACAGACACTTTAGCGTGTGTCCGGCGGTCGCGCTTCCATGAGTGGGGGAAGACTCCCGATCCACTCCGGTTTGCCGGTTTGTCGCAATGCCGGCGAAAGCTCTACAGCACACCGGGGATTGCCCGGACGATGCCCACGCGGGCGCCCCCGCCGAGCACCGCCGGTGCGGCCAGAGCGGCGTGCTCGGCCGTCCACGCCACCCCCATCCGCTGCAGAATTGCCTGCGTCAGCGGCATCCGTGCGCGGTCGTGCCCGTCGTCGATCTTGTAGGCGAAGGCCCGGCCGTCCGGCAGCGCACCCGCGTGCACCCCGTCGGCGCCTATCTTGCACACCAGGCCGGGGGTGGCCCGCATGGTGAGCAGGTCCGGCCCGGCCGTGCCGGAAATCACTCGCGGATGCGCGCGGATGGCGTCGGCGACCCGGCGCTCCGGGGCCTCCGGCGGGGCCGTGGCGAACGCCGCGTAGGCCCGCGCCAGGTTGACCAGGGCGACCGGCACGATCGGCAGGCCACAGCCATCGATGCCCAGGTCGGACTCCGGTTCGCCGGTGATGTCGGTGATGGTGTCGACCACCGCCCGCTGCAACGGATGCGCCGCGTCCAGGTAGCCGGCGGTGGGCCAGCCGTTGATCACGCAGGTGGCCAGCATCGCCGCGTGCTTGCCCGAGCAGTTCATGTAGATCCGGCGTTCGGCCTCCGCGCGGTCGCGCCCGGCCAGCGCGACGGCCCGGGCCGATTCGTCGGCGGGCAGGTCGGGCGGGCATTCGAGCTGCTTCTCCGCGAAACCGAAGCGGTCCAGCAGGCGCTGTACCAGCGCCACGTGGTCGGGTTCGCCGTAGTGCGAGGCGGTGGCGATGGCCAGCTCGGCGTCGTCGACGGGCTCGAAACCGTTGCGCAGCAGCGCGATCGCCTGCATCGGCTTGTTGGTCGAGCGCGGGAAGATCGGCAGGTGCACCTCGCCCAGCGCGACCACCGGTTCGCCGTCGGTATCCAGGATCACCAGCGAACCGCGGTGCACGCACTCGCGGAAACCCGAGCGCACCACCTCCACCAACTCCACGCTCACGACCCCACCTCGCTCCCCGGCGTCGAGCGCTCCCGGTGCTGACCGGTCATCGTGGCGTCGCGGTGCGTGGTGTGCCGGCGGGTGTGCCGGGCGACCTGCATGCGCACGTCGTCGGACACGGTCGGCTCGGACGCCAGCAGCCGTTGCAGCCGGTCCGGATCGGCGCCGGTGAACAGGTCGCGGACCGTGACGCCGTGCTCGGGCACATGGTCCACGCGCACCTCGTCGCCCGCGCCGACGCTGCCCTCGGTCAGCACCCGCAGGTAGGCGCCGGTATCGGACCGCAAGGCGAACCGCTTGACCCAGCGCTGTTCGCCGGACCAGTGCTGGAATGTCGCGCACGGCACGCGCGGCGCGGTCACCTCCAGCACGGTGTCGCCGACGGACCAGCGCTCGCCGATCACCGCGTCGCTCACCGGCAGCCCGCTGATCCGCAGATTCTCGCCGAACCAGCCGGCGGCCAGGGTGCGGTTCAGTTCGCTGCCCCAGCGCCGGGCGTCCTCCTCGGCGTAGGCGTACACGGCCTGGTGCACGCCGCCGTGGTGTTTGGTGTCGCAGACGTGATCGCCGTCGAGACCGAGCGGACGCACCGGAACCCGGTGTGCGACAGGGCGTTTGTCGATCGCGGTCCGGCCCACCCGGCTCACCTTCGCGGGGACCTCGAGTTCGGCGTGCAGCACGCACACGGCGAGCACGGTGCCGATCGTTCCCGGACGGCTCGGCGGGAGCGGGTCGCTCATCGCCCGCGCAGCCGCTCGACGGCCATCCGGCCCGCTTGCGGTTCGTCGTCGGTCGGCATCGAATCCGGATCGATCGCCGCGGCCATCGGACCCGCCTCGAGTTTCGCGTCGGCGGGCACCGCGCGCTTGATCAGCGCGAGCGCGATCGGCCCGTATTCGTAGTGGTCCACGAGGGTGCCGAGCCGGCCGACCGTGCGGCCGCCCGCGGTGACCGGATCCCCGGTGACGGGACGGGAATCGGCCGAGCCGTCCAGGTGCAGCAGTACCAGGCGGCGCGGCGGTTTGCCGAGGTTGTGTACTCGCGCCACGGTTTCCTGGCCGCGGTAGCAGCCCTTGTCGAGGTGCACCGCGCCGCGCTCGGTGACGCCGCCGATCCAGCGGGCCTCGTGTGGGATGGTCCGGTCGTCGGTGTCGAGACCGAGCCGGGGGCGCAGGGCGGCCACCCGCAGCGCCTCGAAGGCCCACAGTCCGGCCGGGGCCGCGCCGGCGTTCGTCAGCCGCGTCCACCATTCGGGCAACTGGTCGCGCGGCACCACCAGCTCGTAGGAGTCCTCCGTCGGCCATGGCATGCGGCGCAGGAACCCGCCGTCCGGCAACGGAATCGCGCTGTACGTGGGCGGCAGCGGGCCGATCGCGACGGCGTCGGCGATCTCCTGTGCCTGCGGGCCCAGCAGCGCGAGCACCGCGTGGTCCGGGGCCGCTTCCGGTTTGGCGTCGGCCCAGAAGACCATCTTCTGCAGGAAACTCAGCAGGTCGGGTCCGCGCTCGCCCTCGGTGTCGATCCACAGGGTGCCGTCGAGATCGGTGAGGACGAAGTGGTGCTGCACCCGGCCGTTGAGGTCGAGGTCGAGATTCTCCGCGGTCTGCCGGTCGCCCAGCTGGGCCACGTGCTGACTGGAGATGGTGTGCAACCAGGTCAGGCGTTCGGCGCCGGTGATGGTGAGCACGAATCGGTGCGAGCGGTCGACGACCGCGGCACGTTCTGCGGCGGCGCGCTGCTCGCCGAACGGATCCCCGTAATGCCACGCGACCGCGGCGTCGGGCGACTCCGGTGGGCCCGGGACGGCCCCCGGCGCGGTGAGCAACGGGCTGGACGTATGAACCACGGACACACACCCACTGTATGCGCTGCGACGAGTTCACCGCCGGGCCGCCGCTCCCGGTGTTGTCGATCACCAAAAAGTTGCTCATGCGTGGCTGATCTCGGGGTTGGTTCACAGGTTGCCCACCGCGGGTTCGGTACCCCCTCGTAGCACCGCCGGTTCGCCTAGGCTGCTGCGCATGGTGGATCGAGTTCTGGTTGCACTCGACGGCACCGTCCGGGATCCGGACGAGCCGTTGCTCTATGCGGATGACATCGGCGCGCTGCGCGGCGACGGTGTTTTCGAGACGGTACTGGTGCGTGACGGCAAGCCCTGTGCGATGGAGTTACATCTGGCCCGGCTGCGTCGTTCGGCCGAGGCCTTGGACCTGCCCGACCCTGATCTGGGGCAGTGGCGCACGGCGGTCGAGACCGCGGCCAAGGAATGGGGCAGCGAACAGGAGGGCATGCTGCGCATGATCCTCACCCGGGGGCGCGACAGCGTCGAATCCACCACGCGCGCCGCGTCCCGCAACCCGGCCGGGCGCGCGCCGGTGCCGAGCGCCTACGTGCTCGTGGTGCCCGTGGCCGAGCGCGTGAACAAGGCTCGCGCCGAAGGCGTCTCGGTCATCACGCTCTCGCGCGGCATCTCCGTCGATCTGGCGCCGAACGCGCCGTGGCTGCTGCTGGGCGCGAAAACCCTCTCCTACGCGACCAATATGGCGGCGTTGCGGTTCGCCGCGCGGATGGAAGCCGACGACGTCATCTACACCAGCACCGAGCACCGGGTCCTGGAGGGCCCGCGGTCCACCGTCGTGCTGCAGCGTGACAAACAACTCATCACGCCCCCGGCCCGGCACGGCGTGCTGCCCGGGATCACCCAGCGGGCGCTGTTCGCCGAGGCGGAGCAGGCAGGTTGGGACTGCCGTTACGAGTCCTTCTTCACCGCCGATCTCATTACCGCCGACAGTGTTTGGCTACTGGGCAGCGTGACGCTGGCCGCACGGGTGGCGGCGCTGGACGGACTGCGGATGTCGCCGCCGGAGTGCGCGTCGGAGATCACGGAGATGGTGGAGCGCGGCGTGGCCCGGACGTGGAGCATGGCCGACTGGTCGTAGCGAACCGGAACCTGTTACCGCACAGCAAAAGACTCGGTGTGTCGTGGCGCAGGACTCATTGATCTGCCGCCCGCCCGGCGTAGCCTTTACTACGACACGTAGTAGTGCGGCAGCAGGGAGGGCCCCATGGGCACCGGCAGTGCGGAAATCCGTCCACACCCGATGCGCTCGATCGCGCCCGGATTCGGTGGGGTGCGGTCATGAACGTCGTGGACGTCTCGCGGTGGCAGTTCGGGATCACCACCGTCTACCACTTCCTCTTCGTGCCGCTCACGATCGGGCTGGCGCCGCTGGTCGCCGGGTTTCAGACGGCCTGGGTGATCACCGGCCAGGAACGCTGGTATCGGCTGACGAAGTTCTTCGGCAAGCTGTTCCTGATCAACTTCGCCCTCGGCGTGGCCACCGGCATCGTGCAGGAATTCCAGTTCGGCATGAACTGGAGCGAATACTCCCGGTTCGTCGGTGACGTCTTCGGTGCGCCACTGGCGCTGGAGGGCCTGGTCGCCTTCTTCATGGAGTCGACATTCCTGGGGCTGTGGATCTTCGGCTGGACGCGGCTGCCGAAATGGGTGCACCTGGCGACCATCTGGATGGTCGCGATCGGCGTGAACGCCTCGGCGTACTTCATCGTCGCCGCCAACTCGTTCATGCAGCATCCGGTCGGCGCGCACTACAACCCCGAGACCGGCCGCGCCGAATTGCACAGCATCATGGCGGTGCTCACCAACAACACTGCGCTGGCGGCCTTTCCGCACGTGGTGGCGGGTGCGTTCATCACCGCGGGCACGTTCGTGGCCGGTATCGCCGGATGGTGGATGGTCCGCAACGCCCGCTCGGGCGACGACGGCAAAATGGCCGAGGCACGCCGATTGTGGCGGCCCGCCGGGCTGGTGGGCATGTGGGTGATCATCGTCGCCGGAGTCGCGCTGGTGTACACCGGTGACGTCCAGGGCAAGCTGATGTTCGAGCAGCAGCCGATGAAGATGGCATCGGCGGAATCGCTGTGCCACACCGCGACCGACCCGGAATTCTCCGTCCTCACCGTCGGCACGCACAACAACTGCGACAGCGTCTCGCACGTGATCGAGGTGCCCGGCGTGCTGCCCTGGCTGGCCGAGGGCAAGTTCAGCGACGTGACGCTGGACGGCGTGAAGGACCTGCAGGTCAGCTACAACGAGAAGTACGGTCCCGGCGACTACCGGCCGAATCTGTTCGTCACCTACTGGTCGTTCCGGGCCATGATCGGATGGGTGGCCGGATCGGCGGCCATCGCGCTGCTCGGGTTCTGGATGACCCGGCGCGGGCGGGTCCCGGATCAGCGGTGGTTCTCGTGGCTGAGCCTGCTCGTCATTCCGACGCCGTTCCTGGCCAACAGTTCCGGCTGGGTGTTCACCGAAATGGGCCGCCAGCCCTGGGTGGTCGCGCCCAACCCGACCGGCGACCTGGACATCCGGATGACGGTGCAGCAGGGCGTTTCCGGCAATACCGCGGGCACGGTGCTGTTCTCGCTGATCGTGTTCACGCTGCTGTACGGCGTGCTGGCGGTGGTCTGGTTCTACCTGATGCGCCGCTACGTCGTCACCGGGCCCGAGGAACCGGCCGCCGCGGCACCCGCCGCGCCGAGCGGCGCCGAGCCCGTCGAGAAGCTGTCGTTCGCCTACTAGGAGCCGATGATGAGTCTGCCCGAATTCTGGTTCTTGCTGATCGGCATCCTGTTCACCGGATACTTCGTGCTGGAGGGTTTCGATTTCGGGGTCGGCATGCTGATGCCGATCCTCGGCCGCGGCGACGAGACACGTAAGCGCGTGCTGCTCAATACGATCGGCCCGGTGTGGGACGGGAACGAGGTGTGGTTGCTGGTCGGTGGCGGTGCCATGTTCGCCGCCTTTCCCGAGTGGTACGCCAGCCTGTTCTCCGGGTTCTACCTCGCGCTGCTGTTGATCCTGGTGGGTCTGATAGCGCGGGCCTGCGCGATCGAATGGCGCGGCAAGATCGACGACCCGAAGTGGCGGCGGTGGGCCGACGTCGGTATCGGATTGGGCTCGTGGATACCGGCATTCGCGTGGGGGCTGGCGTTCGCGAACATGGTGCACGGAGTTCGGCTCAACGCCGACAAGCACATCGAGGGTGGTTTGCTCCCGCTGTTCAACGGCTACGGCCTGCTTGGCGGGCTGACCACGATGCTGCTGTTCCTGCTGCACGGCGTGGTGTTCGTGAGCCTCAAGACCGGCGGTGAGGTCCGGGCGTCGGCGGTGAAACTCGAACGGCTGCTGTGGATTCCGACGGTCGTCGCGGTCGGCGCGTTCGGGCTGTGGACGCAGCTGGCCTACGGCAAGGGCTGGACCTGGGCGATGGTCGGGCTGGCGGTGGCGGGCCTGCTGCTGGCCGGTGCGGCGCTGTACCTGGGGAAAGGAAAGGCACACGGCGCCAAGGCCGACGGCTGGGCCTTCCTCGGTACCGCGGTGACCATCGTGGGCGCGGTGGTGCTGCTGTTCGGTTCGCTGTATCCGAACGTGCTGCCCTCCACCATCGACCCCGCCTACAGCCTGACCATCGACAACGCCTCGTCGACCCACTACACGCTGAAGATCATGAGCTGGTGCGCGGTGATCCTGACGCCGATGGTGCTGGTGTACCAGGGCTGGACGTACTGGGTGTTCCGCAAGCGGCTCACCACCGAACAGATTCCGCCGGCGATCGGTCTGCCGGCGGGTGCGTCGAGGAGCTGATCGTGGCCCGACCCGTGGATCCGCGGCTGTGGCGGTACGCCCGCTCGGCGCGCCCGTACCTCGTTGTGAGCGTGGGGCTTTCGCTGATCACCACCGGAGGCATCGTGGTGGCGGCCGTGGCGCTGGCGCGGGTCCTCGCGGGAGTGATCACCGATCCGGGTCGGCGGACGATCGGTTCCTGGGCGGCCGAACTGGCGGTGTTCGCGCTCGCGATCGTTTGTCGCGCGGCGGCGACCTGGTGGCAGGCGCGGCTGGCGCATCGGGCGGGCGCCCGGGTGGTGGCGGAGCTGGAGGGATCGGTGCTGGCCGCCGCCGCGGAGCTGGAGCCGCGCGAATTGGATTCGCGCCGCACCGAATTGGCGGTCGTGGTCGGAAACGGGCTGAGCGGGTTGCGGGCCTACCTGACCGGCTATCTGCCCGCCCTGCTGCTGGCGGTGCTGGTCCCGCCGATCGTACTCGGGGTGATCGCGTTCCACGATCTCACCGCCGGCGCGATCATCCTGGTGACCCTGCCGCTGATCCCACTGTTCATGGTGCTGATCGGGCTCATGACACAGGGCCGCGCCGCCGCGACGCTGGAAGCGACCACCCGGCTGTCGGACCAGCTACTGGACCTGTTCGCAGGTATGCCTACCTTGCGGGCGCTGGGACGGGAAACCGGCACGGCGGCAGCAGGTTCGGAGCAAGGCGGGAACGGCTGGTGTCGTGACGATCGCTCGCTCGCGTCTCGGCCGCCGGGCAACGGGGCGGCCGCGCCTCCGGTCGGATTCCGGCGGACGCAGCGGGACCGGGTGCGGGCACTAGGGGAGTCGCTGCACGTGCGGACGATGGCGGCGCTGAGAGTGGCCTTCCTGTCGTCGATGGTGCTGGAGTTGCTGGCCACGCTGTGTGTCGCGCTGGTGGCGGTGTCGATCGGTATGCGGCTGGTGTACGGGCATATGAGTCTGTACGCCGGGCTGCTGGGGTTGATCTTGGCGCCGGAGGTGTATCTGCCGCTGCGGGCGGTGGGTGAGCGGTTCCATGCCGCGCAGGACGGGATGGCCGCCGCCGCAAAGGCATTCGCGGTGCTCGAGCCCGCGCGGCGGCGGCCGGAGCGCGCCTCGGGCCGCGGTATCCTCCGGGAGTTCCGTGGTGTCATAGGGATTCGGGATCTCACCGTGGGCGGGCGAGACGGCGACGCCCCCGACGGCTTGTCGGCGGTGTTGCGCCCAGGGGAGGTCACCGTCCTCACCGGGCCCAACGGCTGCGGTAAATCCACAGTGCTGCAAGCGGTTCTGGGCCTGATCGAACCCGACCGGGGGGTGGTCACCGTCGACGGAATTCCCGTACCCGAACTCGACCCCGAACGATGGTGGTCGCATCTGGCCTGGCTACCGCAGCGACCGGTGTTGCTGCCGGGCACACTGCGGGAGAACCTGGAGCTGTTCGGTGCTCGGGCCGAGCCCCCGGCGGCCGGGCCGGTGCGTGTGCTCGGCGACCTGGATGCTGCCTGCGCCGCAACGGGTTTCGACGCCGTTCTCGATGGGCTACCCGAGCGCTGGGACACGCTGGTCGGAACCGGTGGCCTGGGCCTGTCCCTCGGCCAGCGCCAACGCCTGGCCTTGACCCGCGTCCTCGCGTCCGACCGCCCCGTGCTCCTACTGGACGAGCCCACCGCGCATCTCGACGCCGACGCCGAAGCCACCGTTCTCGCGGCCCTGTCCGCCCGCGCCCGAGCCGGGGCCACCGTCGTCGTGGTCGCCCACCGCCCCACCCTCCTCGCCGCCGCCGACCAGGTGATCGAGGTCGCCGCGGCGCATACCACCGATGCTCTCGATCCGGGCTCGGGGAGCGCGGAGCAAACCGATTGCACCGCAGCGGGGTACGACCCGGTCGGGAGCGTGGCTTCGCGGCCCGGAGGCGACGGTACGCATCCGGCGGATGACGCTTTGGCCCCGGCCAGGGACGCGCTGGTGGATGCGGTCCGCACCGCCGGTGCCGGACATGAGAACGGGGTGCGCCGATGAGACAGGTACTGGGCGATTTCCGCCGACTTCGGGACCTTCTGGAGCTGTCCCGGTGGCGCATCGCGGTATCGATCGGCTGGGGCACACTCGCGCTCGGCAGCGGACTGGCCCTGGCCGCGCTGGCGGCATGGCTGATCGCCCGCGCCTGGCAAATGCCCCCGGTGCTGGACCTGAGCGTGGCGGTAGTCGCGGTCCGCGCCCTCGGCATCTCCCGCGGCCTGTGCCGCTACCTCGAACGCCTGGCCACCCACGACGTAGCCCTACGCGCCATGACCACCGCCCGGACTCGCGTCTACGCGACCCTCGCGGCGGCCGATATCTGGACGCTGCGGCGCACCGGCCGCTCCTCCGATCCGACGCATCTGCGGCGGGGAGACCTGCTTACCCGGATCAGCACCGACATAGATGATCTCGGTGCGGTCGTGGTGCGGGCGTTCGTGCCGATCGCGGTGGCGGTGGTGCTGTCGGTGGCCGCGATCGGCCTGCTCGCGACCGTCTCACCGGCCGCGGCGGCGGTATTGGCGCTCGCGCTCGCGGTGGCCGGGGTTGTTGCGCCGTGGCTGTCCGCGTGGGCGGCGCGGGAAGCCGAGACGGCGGTGCGTGCGGACCGCCGGATGTTCACGGCCGCCGCCGTCACCGTGCTCGACCACGCTCCCGAACTGCGGGTCGCCGGCCGCTTGGACAGCGCACTCGGCGAGGCAGCCGCGGCCGGACAGCGGGCCGTCGCGGCGGAGGACCGCGCGGCCTCGCGCAGCGCCTGGGCGGCGGCCGCCACACCGCTGTCCCTCGGAGCCAGTGTCCTCGGTGCCCTGCTCATCGGAATCATCCTGTACGGCAGCGGAACCGGCGCACCGGCCGACGCACTGCAACCCGCGTCCCCGGGCGGCATCACCCCGATGGCTCTGGCTGTCCTGGTACTCCTGCCCCTCTCGGCCTTCGAGGCGGTCGCCGTACTCCCGGCGGCTGTCCAGGCTCTCGTTCACGGCCGCGCCGCCCTCCACCGCATTACCGCGATCGCACACCCCGCGCCCCTCAGTCACCCGACCCACCAGCACGCCGCCATCGACACCACCGCGATCACGTCGAAAGCACACCCCGGCAATGCGATCGCGTCGGCAACGCACACTGCCCCGGCGAATCCTGCTGTGCCACAGGTTGGTTCGATCGAAATGCCATCGGGCCGCAGGATCGCCATCGTCGGGCCGAGCGGGGCCGGGAAGACTACTCTGCTGATGGCGTGGGCGGGGCTGTTCGATGCGCCGCGGCCGGGGGTCACGTTCTTCGCCGAGGACGCGCATCTCTTCGGCACCACTGTGCTGGAGAACCTGCGTGTGGCACGCGGTGATCTGAGCGAGGCGGGCGCGGCGGCCGCGTTGCGATCGGTGGGCCTGGGCGACTGGCTGGATGGTCTGCCCGAGGGATTGCACACCGAGTTGGTGGGCGGCGCGGCGGCGGTCTCCGGTGGTCAACGGCGGCGGATCCTGCTCGCCCGCGCCCTCGTCGCCCCGGCCGACGTGCTGCTGCTGGACGAGCCCACCGAGCACTTGGAAGCCGAGGCCGGCGCCGACCTCCTGCGCGCACTGCTCGACGAGCACAGCGGACTCGTCGCCCCCGACCGCACCGTCGTCGCGGTAACCCACCAACTGCCGCCGGACCACCGCGCCGACACCGTCGTCGAAGTCCGTCCCGGCGGCCGGATCACCCTCCGCGCCGCCGCGGCCGCACACTCACCCGGCGCGCGCTAACCGTCCGGAAGGTCCGGGAATTCCCTCCGACCAGCACTTCCGCTGCCCGCGAAAATGCGTTGCCGACCGGCGGGATGCCTACTAGATTCGTTCGTACACGGGAAAGGAGGTGGTTCGACGAATGAGTATTCAAGGGACACGTGAGGTGGCTGTCAGCTAGCGCCACCGCTGCAAACGGATTGTCGTTCGCGCGAGCGCGGAGCTAATCCCAGGCAGCCACCCGACCCCCGAGCCCCTGGTTTGTCCGACCGGGATCGCGAGAGGACCTCCTCCGCGATAGGGCTCGGGGGTCGTTCCATTTCCGGCCCCTGCGACAGGGACGGTCTCTCGACAGAGACCGTCAGCCGATGTAGCGCTGGAGGCGAGCCGAGAGGCGGGGCTTCAGCGCGCCGTCGGCTTCCACTCGCTCCTCGACATAGCCGAGGTCGCCGCCCTCGACGATGCCGTAGAGGCGCTTGGCGCCGCCGACCACCGCACCGGACTGGCTGCGGATCACCACATCGGTGGCCAGCTCCCAGGAGGACTGGGTGAGTGCCTGGCCGTAGAACAGCTCGACCACACCCGAACTGTGCGTCAGCAGCAGCTCGATGACCTCGTCGTCGCCATCGATACCGACCCGCCAGAAACCGCTCTCCCGCAGATCGGGACCGGTGTATTTGCCGTCGCTGTCGAGCACCCAGGAACGCGAGTCCCAGGCCAAGTAGTCGCCGCCGTCGTGCGAGACGATGATCTGCTGGCCGAAGTGGTAGTCGCCGCGCTCGGAGTCGTTGCCCTCACCCTCGCCGCGCCACACCCCGACCAGCGGCAGCAGCGCGAGCATGGACGAACTCAGATCCGGACCCTCGCGCAGGTTCGCGGTGTCCTCCGGCAGCGGCAGACCCGACAGTTGCGGGATGTTGCGGACGGCCGTGGACTTCGCACGCTCGGCGGCATCGGCGACCGCCTGGTCGCCACTGCGGCGTGCGTCGCCGGACGGCGCCTCGTGCGCCGCACCGTTCGCTGTTGTTGCTTTGTCGACGTTCTCGCGCGCCGACTCTGTCACGACTCGGTGAACAGCCGGTAGAGGACGTACAGACCGAACCACGCGATCAGCACGGAGACGAGGACCAGCAGAATCTCGAAGGCAAGGACCACGTTCCGAATTCTAACGACCCCGCGACCCGGAGACGACAACGGCCCCGGGATTCGAACCCCGGGGCCGCTGTCGGACTTGCCGCGAATGCGTCTACTTGGCGACCTTGACGTCCACGCTGTGGATGCCCGCGCCCTCCGGCCGCACCGCCGCCGAGCCGTTGCCGGCCGACGAGAGCGCGCGGATGGTCCAGTCGCCCGGCGCGGCGAAGAACCGGAAATCGCCGGTACCGGAGGCAACCACCTCGGCGGTGAACTCGTCACTGGAATCCAGCAACCGGACGAACGCGCCACCCACGGGGTTGCCGTCGGCGTCGAGAACGCGTCCGGTCAGGACGGTTTCCTTCTCGGTGTCCACGTTGGCCGGCAGAGCCTGGCCCTGGGTAGGTGCTGCGCACATATCTATGCTCCCAACTCGATCGGTGCACCGACGAGGGAGCCGTACTCGGTCCAGCTCCCGTCGTAGTTCTTGACGTTCTTGTGGCCCAGCAGCTCCTGCAGCACGAACCAGGTGTGCGAGGAGCGCTCGCCGATGCGGCAGTAGGCGATGGTCTCCTTCTGGCCGTCGAGGCCCGCCTCCTTGTAGAGGGCGGCCAGTTCCTCGTCGGACTTGAAGGTGCCGTCCTCGTTCGCGGCCTTCGACCACGGCACGTTGATCGCGCCGGGGATGTGGCCGGGCCGCTGGCTCTGCTCCTGCGGCAGGTGCGCCGGGGCCAGGATCTTGCCGGAGAACTCGTCGGGCGAGCGCACGTCGACCAGGTTCTTGGTGCCGATCGCCGCGATGGCGTCGTCGCGGAAGGCCCGGATGGACAGGTCCTGCTCGCCGGCCTTGTAGGTGGTGGCCGGGCGGTTCACGGCCTCCTTCGACAGCGGGCGGCCGTCGAGTTCCCACTTCTTGCGGCCGCCGTCGAGCAGCTTCACGTTCTGGTGGCCGTACAGCTTGAAGTACCAGTAGGCGTAGGCGGCGAACCAGTTGTTGTTGCCGCCGTAGAGCACCACGGTGTCGTCGTTGCCGATGCCGCGCGCCGACAGCAGGTCGGAGAACTGCTCCCGGTTGACGAAGTCACGCCGAACCGGATCCTGCAGGTCCTTCTTCCAGTCGAGCTTCACGGCATTCTCGATGTGGCCCGTGTCGTAGGCGGAAGTGTCCTCGTCGACCTCGACGATGACGACGCCGGGGGCGCTGAGGTTCTCTTCGACCCAGTCTGCGGAGACCAGGACATCGGAGCGAGCCATGTTGTTCCTTTCGATGTGACTTACCGGGCTAGGTGGGGGAATCGGTGGGTACGGCCGACCGCGGGAGCAGCCGCTGGGCGAAGGGGTACAGCAGGCAGCCCAGGCATACGCCGAAGGCCGCGTTGAGGAACGCCGCGAACAGCGCGAAACCGGCGAAGATCGCACCGGCCACGGTGCTGCCCGCGACGAATCCGACGAAGCTGAGCACCGCGAACACGCCGCCGACCAGCTGCGCGAACCGCAGCGGCGGCACCGGCTCGGTCTCCGGCGGCGGGCCGTTGCTCGGGGCGACGACGGCCGCGTAGACGCGGCCGTACGGGCTGCGCCGGGGACCGTGCAGCGCGCCGAGCGCGAACACCACGGCCTGCAGCGCGATCAGCACGGCCGCGAGCGGAGTGGAGAACGCCGCGGCGATCAGCACCACCACGAGCACGCCGGTGGTGATCCAGGCCGCGAAGCGGGGGCCGCGCACGTCGACGCGTTCGGGCGATAAATCGGTGTCGGGGGTGTTGTGGGACATCGGAGGAATCTCCTGCGGTGCATGGTTCATCTGTCAGGTATTTGCCAGATCACCGGGGTCACGAAATCCGATCACACGGTGGGAGAAAACCGGCCGGCGTCAGCGGGCAACGAAGGGCCGACCGGCTACATGCACAGGCAGCAACAACCGCCGAGGCGGCACAGATCTACTGTGCGGCGTCGGGTGAGCATCAGCTCTCGGCGGGTTTGCACGATCAGCAGTTTACCCGGTTCGGCGCGGGAATTGGACCCGGGGTCCGAAATTCGGGTCACTAAGCAGCGTCGCGCACGGTCAGCGGGGTGATGGCGCTGTGCAGGTCGGTGGCCTTGGGAACGCCGGAGATGCGGAACCGCTCTCGGCGGTCGGCGTCGAAGATGAACGTGGTCGGCAGCGACAGCACGTTGAGTTCCTTGGCCAGCGCGGGCTCGGCGTCGATGTCGACCTCGATGTCCAGGGGCGGCTGCGGCGCCTCGGCGAGATCGGCGACCACGCCCGCGACGACCCGGCGCACCGCGTCGCACGGGCCACACCAGTCCGCGGAGAAGTGCAGCACCGCGGGCGCCGAGCCGGTGACGCCGACGGCGGCCAGCAGCCGGTCGCGCGCGGCGGCGGCGTCCGGGTCGGCGGGCGCGACGGCGGTGGCGCGGACCCGGCCCGCGCGATACCGCAGCAGCAACCCGACGGCCACCGCGACCGCCAGGACGAGTGCCAGGATCGTGAGTTCGGTCATGGCCGGGCAAACCTGTTCATGTCGATCGTCATGTTCTCGCCCTCGCCTTCGACGATGATGTTGCCGCCGAGCGCCTCGACCTTGGTCGGCGGCACACCGAACGGCAGGTCCTTGGTGTCTATGGTGCGGGTGAAGCGGGCCAGCACCGCGTCCTTGTCCAGCTCCGGGCGCTGGGTCGTGGTGGTGATGGTGGCGGTGTCGGGGGATTTCTCGCGGTACAGGTCGGTGGCGATGATGCGCACCTGGTCGCCGTCGAGCAGCAGGTTCACCTTGACGCTGACGCTGACCTTGTCCTTGTCGCTGTCGGTGCTGTCGCTGGTGCTCGACTCGGGCCCCGCCGGGATGGTGCCGGTGAGGATGTAGGCGCCCTGCGTGGTCGAGCCCGTGCCGCCGGAACCGCCTGTGCCGTCGGACTTGTCGGCCGGCGGCCCGGTCAGCTGCAGGTCGGGAATCTTGAACAGGCGGCCCAGCTCGACCGGCTCGATGCGCATCCGGCCCGCCACCCGATCCACCGAGACCGACCGCATCCGGCCGTCGATCAGGTCTCCGGCGGGTAGGTGCACGCCGTTGAGCGTGGCCTCGACCAGAATCTCGCCGGGGATGTCGCGGCGATCGGCGTGCGCGCGGATCTCGACATTGCGATAGTCGCTACGCAGCGCCTGCGCCAGATACGGGAAGCCGTGGATGGTCACCTCGGGATCGGCGCTCAGCTCGCCGCCGGCGCGCAGCGAGCGCGAGACCCGGTATTCGGAGTAGGCGGCGGCGGTGAAATCCGCGATCACCGCGAGCGCGACCACCAGCACCAATCCGCCGATGAGGCGGCGCTTCCGACCGGCTCCCCGCGCCGCGGGCGTACCCGGTGAGTTACCCATCTGCTACCTAAACCTATTGTCGCAGGTCATGACACCAACGGTACTGTGTGATCCGCGGCCGCTTGCCATCTACTCGTCGAGAATCCGGCTGACGGGGTGGCGCGCAGGCGGTTCGGGTCAGCTGCTCGGCTTCTTCTTCGGCTGAACACAGTAGTCGAGGGTCAGCACGACCAGTGGAATCGGCCGGTCAATCTTGGACTGGAAATCCGCCAGCAGCGGGTTCTCGGCCAGCACCCAGGCCGCGAACTCGTCGTAGTCCTCGCCTTCGAGCACCTTGCCGGTCGCCTGGTAGGTCTTGTCCCGCAGCTCGATGGTGACCCGCGGATTCGCCTTGATGTTGTGCCACCAGGCCGGGTACTTGTCCTCGACGAACGAACTCACGTACATGGTGTCTCCCCGGTACAGGGGTCCCAGCGGAGTCGTGTGCCGCTTGCCGCTCTTGGCTCCCGTGGTGGTCAGCAGAATGAGGTCCCCGCCCGCGTAGGCGCCGCCCACCTTGCCCGAGTTCTCCCGGAACTCCTTGATCACCTCGTCGTTCCAGTCGGCGATGCCGCCTTCCTGGTCCCACGCCTGGTTCCACGGCGCGTCCGGATCGTTGTAGTCGGTGATGTCGGCCTGATCCGGCTGTCCCGCAGTCGATTCGATTTCGCTCATGATTCGAGTATGTCGAGGAGTTAGGACAGTTTCGGTCCTAACAGCGGGGGACTTTCCCCGATCTCCCTGAACGCCGGATTCGCTACGATGGCACGGTTGATGAGATTCACACCTCGATGACGATCTCGCGTCACGCATTATTGGAGCCGGCGATCCTCTACGGCAGGGAGAAAGAGCGCGGTGCGCTGGCGGCCCTCATGGAGCGGGCCCGGGCAGGCAGCGGTGGATTCGCTGTGGTGCACGGGGAGCCGGGAATCGGCAAGAGCGCACTCCTGGACGATGCCGCTCGCGCCGCCGCGGACATGCGCGTACTGCGTGTGACATGCGTCGAATGGGAATCCGACCTCGGCTACGCGACGCTGCACCACCTGCTGAAACCCGCGCTCGACCGACTCGATCGGCTGCCCGAACCGCAGGCGGCCGCCCTGCGGGTGGTGTTCGGGCTCGCGCATGGGCATACCCCCGATCGATTTCTGGTCAGTTTGGCGGCGCTGTCGCTGCTCTCCGAGCTCGCCGCGGACAACCCGCTGCTCTGCATCGTGGACGACGCGCACTGGGCCGCCGACGCGTCGATCAGCGTCCTCGATTTCGTGGCGCGGCGAGTGGATACCGAGCCGATCGCGCTGGTGCTGGCAGCGCGCGTCCAAGAAGGGCGCCGCCTCGAACTCGCGGGCGCCGTGGACGTGCGGTTGGCGGGCTTGGACCGATCGTCGGCGCGTCGACTGCTCGTCGAACAGGTCGGCACGCGGTTGACTCCGTCGCAGCGCGAGGCAGTACTGGACGCGACCGCGGGCAATCCGCTGGCGATCCGCGAACTCCCGGCCACGGTCCTCGGTGACGTCGTGCCGCCGACACCGTTGCCACTCGTCGAGGAGCTGCGGCAGGCGTTCCTGCGCCGAGTGCGTTGTCACAGTGCACCGTTGCAGCGGCTGATGCTGTTGATCGCCGCGGAGGGCCATATCGGGTGGGATGTGTTGCGCCGCGCCGCGTCTGTGTTCGATGCGGACCTCGAATCCGCTGTCGAAAGCCTCGCCGTACTCGACGACCTGGTCACCGTGGAAGGGCCGACGGTGGTATTCCGGCATCCACTGATTCGCGCTGCCGTCTATCACGGCGCCACGGTGGCGGATCGGCGGAATGCCCATCGAGCCTTGGCGGCAGCCGTCGACGCCGAGGACGAAGACGAACTTCGTGCGTGGCATCTGGGACAGGCGGCGGACGGACGTGACGAGGTTGTTGCCCGTGAACTCGAGCAGGCGGCCCACCGCGCCGCCCGATCGAGTTCCGCCACCGCCGCTGCGCTGCTCGCACGAGCGGTGGAATTGAGTGAGCCCGGGTTGTGCCGGGCCCGGCGCAGGCTCGAATCCGCGGAAGCGTGGTGGCACGGCGGAGATTTCGATCGGGCCAAGGCGATGCTGGCGGGTATCGAACCGGACAGTTCGCTCGAGTCCCTTCGCTTGCGGACAACCTTGCTGCGGGCGTCGCTGGAACTGCACATCGGCCGACCCGCCGATGCGTTGTCGATGCTGCGCCCGGTCCTCCCCGGTGCGCTGGAAGCCGGTCCGCAACAGTCGATCCCGTTGCTGATGCGGTTCTGGGAGGCAGGCTTCGCCGCCAACGCCGCGGACGCGTGGGCAGAGTTGTCGAACATGGTCGAGCGGCAGGACCTTACGGGCACCGGCGTGTGGGAGGTTCTCGGTCGGCTCCTGCGCGGCACCTGCCGAACTCTGCGGGGACAGGAAGCAGGATTGGAGCCCGGCGACCTGGATGCGGCTGAGCACCTGACGGATCCGGGACTGGCGGCCTGGGCCGCCGGCATGATCTGGGAACTCGGAGACCGCAAGCGTGGGCGACGCCTGAGCATGATCGCGATGCGGCACGCACGGACTCTCGGGACACCGGTGTCGCTGTCCTGGGCGTTGTGGCGGGTGGTCATCGACGACTTGGCAAGCGGGCGTTTCCGTTCGGCGGAAGCGTTCGCGGAGGAAGGCCGTCGGCTGACGGAGGAAACCGGACAGCGAAACGCAAGTCTCGCGTTTCGGGGCGCCCTCGTCATGCTGGGAGCGCTGCGCGGCGACGAGCAGGTTCGTACGCCGGCCCGGCAAGTCATGGCCGACGCGCTCGCCCAGGGCATGGTCAGCATCGTCATTCTCGTCCGGCGCGCGCTGGGCCTGCTCGACCTCGCGGCCGGGACACCCGAACAGGCGCTGCTGCATTTCCAGCCGCCGGCCGGCGGCTCCTACCTCAGCGTGACCGTCGTGAACGTGCCCGACCTCGTCGAGGCGGCGGTCCAGTCGGACCACGCCGACCTGGCCGCCGAGCCACTGGCACTGTTCACCCGATGGGCCCGGACAGCCGACTCGCCGGAGCTGACCGCGTTGGCCGCCAGATGCCGCGCACTACTCGCCCCGCCCGACCACGCGGCAGCGGATTTCCGTCGTGCGGTGGAACTGTACGAACACACGGACCAACCGTTCGAGGCGGCGAGAACTCACCTGCTCTTCGGTCGGCATCTACGCCGCACCAGGCAGAAGTTCGAGGCCCGCGCGTCGCTGCACGCTGCCCTGGAAATCTTCCGAACGCTGGGCGCCGATCTCTGGGCGAGCCGGGCCCGAGAAGAATTGCGCGCCACGGGAGTACGCGTCCAACCCCGCGCTGCCACCAGTACCGTGAAACTCACGCCGCAGGAGGCGCGGATCGCCGAAGCCGTCGCGGAGGGCTTCACGAACCGGGACATCGCGGCGCAGATGTTTCTCAGCACTCGGACGATCGACTACCACTTGCGCAAGATGTATCAGAAGGCCGGAGTCAATTCTCGCGCCGAACTCACTCGCGTCCTGTTGACCGAAACCGAGAATAATCAGAGGCCCCGCCAGGGCGAGAGCTGAGTCTACTGGGGCGCTTCCTGGAGTGCGCGGACTTCGATGCGTGATCCCAGTGCGGCGGAGGCTTGTTCGGCCCAGGCGAGGGCGGCGGATTCGTCGTCGGCGTGGATGAGCCAGAAGCCGCCGACGTACTCGGTGGCCTCGACGAAGGGCGCCCGGGTGTGCGACGGGACAGCTCCGGTGGCATCGACGGTGATCGCGGTCGAGGGTGGATGCAGCCCGCCGGCGGCGACCAATGCCTCGGCGGCCACGAGATCGTTGTTGAACTTTTCGACGGCGGCCATCACCGTTTCCAGTTCGGCGGGATCCATGTCCTGCATCGAGGCCATCGTCTGCTCCTCGGCGCTGCTATGCGGCAGGGTCAGGAAGTATTGCGGCACAGTAATTCTCCTTCGATCAGGGCGGTGGTGTGGTTCAACCGGCTTTCACGGTGTCGATCATGGCTCCGGCGACCTTCTCCACCGTCGGGCACGGTTGTGACTTGTCCGGGCCCTTGGCCAACCTGACGCCGACCCTCGCCGCGAACTGGTCGTTCAGCCCTATGTAGAGGCTGCAATCCCCGCGTCCGCGCTGGTCCGATATCGAGGTGTATACCGCCGGGTGACCGTTGATCTGCACGGGCTCGAAGTAGGCGAACTTGTCCTTCTGGTCGTAGATGTCGCTCAGGCCGTTGGGGTTTTCCTCCTGGGCCGAGATATCCACGCGGTTGGTGTCGGCCTCGGCGAACTTCCAGGAGCAGCTGGGGCCGGTCGGGGCTGCGCGCGCGGTGCCGGCGCCCAGCCCGAGTTCGGAACGCTTCGCCGCGGACAGCGTGGCGCAGACATCACCGGTGAACTTCTCGGTGGCGATCGGGGTGGGTACTTTCGGCGCCGAGCCTGTGGAACTGCCGGATACGGAACTCGCCTTTCCGGTCGGCGGTTCGGAGGTCGCGGCGCGTGACTTGCCACCGGGCACGGTGGCGACCGGAATGTCTCCGGCGCTGCCATTTTCGCTACCGCTGCAGCCCGCGAGCACCGCGCCTGCCGCGAGTGTGGCGACGGCGAGTCCGAGCAGACGTTGTGTGCCCATCGGCTGTCTCCTCCTGTCCCTTCGGTAGGCATTGACGTGCTGCGCCTGCGGAATTCGTCCGGCGGCGGGGGCCACAGTCTGCCCTACCGGCAACGAGGTGTGTATCGGCCATCTTGCCGGTCTTGTTGTGCCAGGCGAGGACTGGTTGTTTACGTGTTACCCGCAGCCCGTCCGGGGCCGGACAATCCAGACGGCATTGCGAGTTCACGCTGTGTGACGAGAATCGTGGTCGGCGCGATCGCGGCCGGGGTGGTGTTCGGGTCCGGCCAGGCCGCGGCCACCGGTGTGCCGCTCGAGCCTGCCCCAGTCGCGCCGGCGCGGAATTCGGAGCAGCCGACACTCGAGGTGGGTCTGGCCGACTCCGGTTCGTCCAACTCCTTCTCCAGCTGTGACCTCCCGCTGGGGATCGGATGCTGAAGACGGCGGCGTCGGCGTCCGCAACCACATGCGATCGCTGATGGCGTCCAACGACGCTCGCGCACCTCGGTGCCAGTGATCGATACCACAGCCACGGTTGGCTGGGGGTGCGGCATAAGCACAGCTCAGCGGGCTGTTCAACCTACGGTGATCAACACCGCGAACTCTTGACGTCGGCGCTCATCGCCACGCCGGTCAGATGCGGGTGCATGGAGTTGCCCATGTGGGCGCGGCGGGCGGCCCGGCCCCACCTGGTGGCCGCCCGGCTACCGACTCGGGTGCCTCGGTTGCCTGGAATGCGTGGTCATCGGACTCGACGCGCTAATGTAGGCACGAATTACCTGTGCGGACGAGCATGAATTCGCGAATGACACCGAGGTTGCCGCGGACATGCCAGATTGGGAGGAGAGCTGGTGGAGCTGCTCCTGCTGACCTCCGACCCGAATCCGGAGTCGGTGCTGCCGTCGTTGGCGTTGTTACCGCACAACGTCCGGCCGGCGCCGACGGAGGTCGCCTCCCTGCTGGAGGCGGGCACCGCGGATGTGGCGTTGGTCGATGCGAGAACCGATCTGGCGGCCGCCCGCGGGCTGTGCCGGTTGCTCGGTAGCACCGGATCGTCGGTGCCGGTCGTCGCGGTGCTCACCGAGGGCGGCCTGGTGGCGGTGAACGCCGACTGGGGTCTGGACGACATCCTGTTGCCGGGGACCGGCCCCGCCGAACTGGATGCCCGGTTGCGGCTGCTGGTGGCGCGCAACGGCGGCGCGGCCAGTCCGGAGAATTCCGGCAAGATCACCCTCGGCGAGCTGGTGATCGACGAGGGCACCTACACCGCCCGATTGCGCGGCCGCCCGCTCGATCTCACCTACAAGGAATTCGAGCTGCTCAAATACCTCGCGCAGCACGCCGGCCGGGTGTTCACCCGCGCTCAGCTGCTGCAGGAGGTGTGGGGGTACGACTTCTTCGGCGGCACCCGCACGGTCGACGTGCACGTGCGGCGGTTGCGCGCCAAGCTCGGCAGCGAGTACGAGTCGTTGATCGGCACGGTGCGCAACGTCGGCTACAAGGCCGTGCGCCCGGCGCGCAACAGCGGCAAGGGCGAGCCGACCAGCTTCCCCGACGACAGCGACGGCCCCGGCGAGGCTCTCGACGCGCCCGAGGGCGTCGCCCCCTGACCCGTGCCGGGTAGCGTGACGGCCGACGATGATCATGTACGTCGCAGTCGACAGGCAGGAGGCGTCGCGTGGCTGATCGCGGCGAGCCGGATTCCGATCAGGTGGTGACGGGCTGGACCGACCGGCTCGCGCCCGACACCGCGGCGCGGATCCGGGAGGTGCTGGAGCGGGCGGCCACCGCCGACGGGGTCGAGCCCGTCTCCGAACAGGCCGTGCTGTCGCTGACCGCCACGTCCCCGGCCCGGCATCTGCTGGCCGCCCGGGACGGCGAGGTGCTCGGCTACGCCAATCTCGTTCCCGCCCATGGCGAACACCCGGCGATGGCCGAGGCGGTGGTGGATCCGCGGCAGCGAGGCCGCGGCATCGGCGCCACCCTGGTCTCGACCGCACTGGCCGCCGGGGGCTCCGGCGCCCGGGTGTGGGCGCACGGAAATCTGGCGTCGGCGCGTGCCGTGGCGGGACGGCTAGGGCTGACCGTCGCCCGCGAACTGTGGCAAATGCGCCGTCCATTGGCAACTCCAGAGCTACCGGAACTCGCGGCCTCCCCGGACATTCTTCTGCGCACCTACGCGGGCCCCGCGGACGACGCCGAACTGCTCCGGGTGAACAATGCCGCGTTCGACTGGCACCCCGAACAGGGCGGGTGGTCCGAGGACGACATCGCCGTGCGCCGCGACTCGTCGTGGTTCGATCCGAAGGGCCTGTTCGTCGCGGTCGACCCGGCCCATCCCGGGCGGATGCTGGGCTTTCACTGGACCAAGGTGCATCCCGAGACGGCCGATCAGCCGTCGGTGGGCGAGGTGTACGTGGTCGCCGTCGACCCGGCTGCCCAAGGCCGCGGGCTGGGCCGGTTGCTGACTCTCGCCGGGCTGCACTACCTGCGCGAGCGCGGGCTGGACGAGGTGTTGCTCTACACCGAGGCGGACAACACCGCGGCGGTGCACACCTACACCCGGCTGGGCTTCGAGACCGCTCACGTCGACGCCGCCTACGCCGCGCGGTGACGGCCGCCGGGAGGCGATCTCAGTAACACTGCGGCAAATGTCACAGCGGTATCGCGCAATCGCGCCGGGTTGTTCACTCCGCGTTCACTTGCCCAGGTCCAACTGTCAACCGGCCGAACCTAGGTTACTTATGGGCAGCATTCACTGCCTGGTGCGCGAGTTCGGTGCGAACGGCCACCACACGGCACCCGTCCGGTTGTTGAGGGACCGGGCGTGTACTAAGCGATTCCCGGAGGACATAGGTGAATCTCAAGCGCAGCAGCGCTCTGCTCGGTGTGCTGGCCGCGGCAGGTGCGTTGACCCTGACGGCCTGTGGCAGTGACGACAACACGACCGAGACCGGTGTCGCCGCGACCGTCAAGGTCGACTGTGGCGGCAAGAAAGCGCTCAAGGCCAGCGGTTCCTCGGCGCAGAAGAACGCCATGGACCGTTTCGTCGCCGCCTACGAGGCGAACTGCGACGGCCACACGCTCGACTACACGTCCAGCGGCTCCGGCGCCGGTGTGAACGAGTTCATCGGCGGCCAGACCGATTTCGGCGGTTCGGATTCCCCGCTGGACGCGAAGAAGGACGAGCCGAACAAGGCCGCCGCCCGCTGCGGCGCCCCGGCGTGGGACCTGCCCACCGTGTTCGGCCCGATCGCCGTCACCTACAACATCGACGGCGTCAACGACCTGGTGCTGGACGGCCCGACCACGGCCAAGATCTTCAACGGCCAGATCACCAAGTGGAACGACGTCGCGATCCAGAAGCTGAACACCGCGAACGCGAGCAAGCTGCCGGATCAGGACATCCACGTGATCTTCCGCAGCGACGAGTCGGGTACCACCGACAACTTCCAGAAGTACCTGGACGCCGCTTCCGAGGGCGCCTGGGGCAAGGGCGCGGGCAAGGGTTTCGCCGGCGGTGTCGGCGAGGGTGTCAAGGGCAACGAGGGCACCTCGGGCGCGATCACGAAAACCAAGAACTCGATCACCTACAACGAGTGGTCGTTCGCCAGGTCGCAGAACCTGTCGGTGGCGCGCATCCTGACCAACCCCTCGGTCAAGCCGGTGGAGCTGAACGCGCAGTCCGCCGCCGCCGCGATCGCGTCGGCCAAGATCGTCGGACAGGGCAACGACCTGGTCATCGACACCAGCTCGTTCTACAAGCCGACCGACCCGGCCGCGTACCCGATCATCCTGCCGACCTATGAGATCGTCTGCTCGAAGTACAGCGACGCCGAGACCGCCAAGGCGGTCAAGGCGTTCCTGACCTCGGCGATCAACAATGGCCAGACCGGCCTCGACGAGGCCGGCTACGTGCCGATCCCGGACGCGTTCAAGGCCAAGCTGACCACCGCCATCGACGCCATCTCCTGATTGCGTAGAACCCCATGACCGTGCACGACGAAGTCACCGCCGCGGGCCCCAGGGGTTAGGCCGGGGCCCGGGGGGGGGGGGGGTAAACCCCCCAGTTCCACGCACCCCCCGCGCACCGAGCTTTTACGCCGGGCCGGCGGGCGGGTGGATATACTCCCCCTATGTCCAGCGAACCCAGCACCGAACCGGCGCAACGCGGCCGCGTGGCGCACAGCGCCCGGGCGGAAATGATCTTCCGCTCGCTGGCCACCGCCGCCGGCGCGACCATCGTCGCGGCGATCGCGCTCATCGCGCTGTTCCTGTTGATCCGGGCGGTGCCGTCGGTGGCGGCGAATAAGGCCAACTTCTTCACCAGTGCGGATTTCAACGTCGGCAACGCCGACAACATGCACTTCGGCATCCGGGACCTGTTCATGGTCACGGTGCTGAGTTCGCTGCTGGCACTGGTGATCGCGGTGCCGCTGGGCGTCGGGATCGCACTGTTCCTGACCCAGTACGCGCCGAAGGTGCTGGCCCGGCCGTTCGCCATCATCGTCGACCTGCTGGCCGCGGTGCCTTCGATCGTGTTCGGTCTCTGGGGCTTCCTGGTGCTGGCCCAGCAGCTGGCGCCGTTCGAGGAATTCCTGAACGACAACCTCGGCTGGTTCTTCCTGTTCAAGGACGGCAACGTCTCGATCAGCGGCGGCGGCACCATCTTCACCGCCGGTGTGGTGCTCGCGGTGATGATCCTGCCGATCATCACCTCGGTCAGCCGCGAGGTGTTCAACCTGACGCCGCGCGCGCACATCGAGGCCGCGCAGGCGCTCGGCGCCACCAAGTGGGAAGTGGTGCGGATGACCGTGCTGCCCTACGGCCGCAGCGGCGTGATCGCCGGGTCCATGCTCGGCCTCGGCCGCGCGCTCGGCGAGACCATCGCGGTGCTGGTGGTGCTGCGCACCGCGGCGTCGGCGGGGCACTGGTCGCTGTTCGACGGCGGCTACACCTTCGCCTCCAAGATCGCCTCGGCCGCTTCCGAATTCAGTCAGGCGTTGCCCACCGGCGCCTACATTGCCGCCGGCTTCGTGCTGTTCGCGCTGACCTTCGTCGTCAACGCGCTGGCGCGGATCGCGGCCGGCGGGAAGGTGAACGGGTAATGGCCACAACCACTCTCGACCGCCCGATCAAGGCGCCCGCGTTCCGGACCATCAGCCTGAGCCGCCGGATCCGCAACCAGGCCGCCACCGCGGTGATGTGGCTGTGCTTCGCGATCGCGCTGGTGCCGCTGTGCTGGGTGCTGATCCTGGTGCTCAGCAAGGGCTTCGACGCCGTCGTGAGCAGCGGCTGGTGGGGCAAGTCGCAGAAGGGCGTACTGCCCGATCAGTACGCGGGCGGTGTCTACCACGCCATCTACGGCACCATCGTGCAGTCCGCCGTGGCCGCCGTGATCGCGGTGCCGCTGGGCATCATGGCCGCCATCTACCTGGTCGAATACGGCCGCGGCTGGCTCGCCCGGACCACCACCTTCATGGTCGACATCCTGGCCGGTGTGCCGTCGATCGTCGCCGCCCTGTTCGTCTTCGCGCTCTGGATCGCCACCCTCGGCGCACCGCAGAGCGCCCTCGCGGTCGCGCTGGCACTGGTGCTGTTGATGCTGCCGGTCGTGGTCCGCAGCACCGAGGAAATGCTCAAGCTCGTGCCCGACGAGCTGCGCGAGGCGTCTTACGCCCTGGGGATACCGAAATGGAAGACCATTCTTCGGATCGTGGTGCCGACCGCGCTGCCGGGCATGATCAGCGGCATGCTGCTGGCGGTGGCGCGAGTCATGGGCGAGACCGCGCCCGTACTGGTATTGGTCGGCTACTCGAAGTCCATCAATACCAACCTTTTCGACGGGAACATGGCGTCGCTGCCGCTGCTGATATACCAGGAGCTGGCCAACCCGGAACCGGCCGGCCGGTGGCGGGTGTGGGGCGCGGCCCTGACGCTGATTTTGATCATCGCGCTGCTGTATCTCGGGGCCGCGGTCCTCAACAAGCTGCTCACCCGGAACCGATAGAAGCGAACGGAACATTCGACATGGCCAAGCGGATCGACGTCAAAGATCTCAACATCTACTACGGCAAATTCCATGCCGTCGCCGACGTGCAGCTCACCGTGCTGCCGCGCAGTGTCACCGCCTTCATCGGTCCGTCGGGTTGCGGCAAGTCCACGGTGCTGCGCTCGCTCAACCGCATGCACGAGGTGACGCCGAACGCCCGCGTCGAGGGCGCGGTGCTGCTCGACGGGGAGGACATCTACGGGTCGCAGATCGATCCGGTGGGGGTGCGGCGGACCATCGGGATGGTGTTCCAGCGGCCGAACCCGTTCCCCACCATGTCCATTCGGGACAATGTGGTGGCGGGGTTGAAGCTGCAGGGGGTGCGCAACAAGAAGGAGTTGGACGAGGTCGCGGAGCGGTCGCTCAAGGGGGCCAATCTGTGGAACGAAGTGAAGGATCGGCTCGACAAGCCGGGCGGGGGGCTTTCGGGTGGTCAGCAGCAGCGGTTGTGTATTGCTCGGGCTATCGCGGTTTCGCCTGATGTGTTGTTGATGGACGAGCCTTGTTCTGCGTTGGATCCTATTTCTACTCTGGCTATCGAGGATTTGATTGCGGAGTTGAAGAAGGAATTTACTATTGTGATTGTTACGCATAATATGCAGCAGGCGGCTCGGGTTAGTGATCAGACTGCGTTTTTCAATTTGGAGGCTCAGGGGAAGCCGGGGAAGTTGATCGAGATCGATGAGACGGAGCGGATTTTCTCTAATCCTTCTCGGAAGGAGACGGAGGATTATATTTCGGGGCGGTTCGGGTAGGTTACGGGCTTAGTTTGGTCTGTATTTTTGGCCGCGGCGTAGCCCCGGCGGGGGGTTTGTGGGCCCGGTGGGGGGGGGGGTTGTGGGGGGGGGGGGGGGGGGGGGGGGGGGG
>NZ_JARWOP010000310.1 GCF_029868745.1 Nocardia wallacei
CGCCCCACCCAAACCGGGTTCAACCCAACATTCCCCCCGATCACCACCCCCGCCCGCCCGCCCCCACCGGGGCGGCAACCGCAGCACCGACCGCGGCCGCATTCGGTCTGGCAGCAGGAAATTTCGACCCACAAGACGAACCCACCACCCCCGCACCCATCGACCCTTGGACACCGCAAGACACCCAACCGCACACGAATCCGACTGCGGCCCAGCACAACCCACCCGCACCTGCGGCACCGCCACCCGGCGGCCCGCCACCCCCGACCCCACCCGGCTCCGCCACCACGGCAACAACACCGCACAACCAGACGGAGACAGCGCCGCCACCCGGCGGCACACCCCCCACAACACCGCTCGACGAGACGCGGGCAGCACCGCCGGGCGGCGGCACACCACCGACACCCGGTCCCACCGCCACGGCGCCACTCCACCCAGCGCAGACGACGCCGCCACCCGGCGGCCCTCCTCCGCCGACCCCACCCGGCCCGGCCACCACACCACCCCTCGGTCAGGCGGGAGCACCACCCGGCGGTCCACCACCGACATCGCCCGGCACCGCACCCGCGATACCGCTCGGTCAATCGCAGACGTCACCGGCGACGAGCACGTCCGGCGCTGCGACACCATCGGGTCAGGGTCTGGGACCGGCGGCTTCGACCGGTGCGTTGCCGCCCGGCTCGGGCGTCTCCCCCGGGTCACTGGCCGCGTTCGCGGCGGCGGTGCCGCTCGCCGGGGCGGACCAGCAGGACGACGAGGACAACGGCCTGCACGACGTCCCCGACATGTACCCGGGCCCGCTACCCGCCGACGCCACACCGCATGTGCCGATCAGCGTCCCGGATCCGCATCGAGCACCCGAATTCGGAAGCAGCAAAGACCGACCCGACGAATGGCAGCAGCCGCCGGGCACCGACTACGTGATCCCGGGCGCACCGAAGGTGAGCGGAGATCCGCCGCCCGACGCCATCCCGATCATCTCCCACCCCGAGCAGCCCGCCGTACCGGCGCGGCCGAACGCTCTGCCGACCACGTACACACCACCCATCCCGGCCGACCCGGAGGGCTCCCGGGAGGAGGACCAGGACCCGTCCCGCCCGGCGCCGATCCCGGACGTCGCGCCGCTGCCTCGCGACGACGCCAACACCGAGACCGGCCTCACCGGCCCCGAGGCGATCCCTCAGGAGAGCCCCGCGCGCTCCCGTTACGCCACCGCGCCCGACCCGAAAGCCCTTGGGGCACCGCAGGATCCCTCCCGGCCACCCCAGCTGAACCCGCACAGCCTCGAGTACCTCTTCGACCAGAGC
>NZ_JARWOP010000311.1 GCF_029868745.1 Nocardia wallacei
TGTGATCTATACGTCGGGTTCGACGGGCAAGCCGAAGGGTGTGGTTGTCACTCAGGCTGGTTTGTCGAGTTTTTGTGATGAGCAGCGTGAGCGTTATCGGGTCGGTAATGATTCGCGGACTTTGCATTTCGCGTCGCCGTCGTTTGATGCGTCGGTGTTGGAGTTGTTGTTGGCGGTGGGTGGTGCGGCGACGATGGTGGTGGCCGCGCCGTCGGTATACGGCGGTGACGAGCTCGCCGCGCTGCTGCGCCGCGAAGAGGTGACGCACGCCTTCGTCACACCGGCAGCGCTGGCGTCACTCGACCCGACGGGCCTCGACGATCTGCGAGTGATCATCTCCGGTGGCGAGGCGTGTCCGCCGGAACTGGTGCGGCGCTGGGCCGTTCCGATCGGCGACGGCACGCGCGAGTTCTACAACGGGTACGGGCCGACCGAGACCACGATCATGACGAACATCAGTTCGCCACTGTCCCCGGGCGACCCGGTCACCATCGGCGCGCCCATCCGCGCCGTCACCGAATACGTCCTGGACGAGCGGCTGACGCCGGTGCCCGACGGCGTGGCCGGTGAGTTGTACATCGCCGGAGCGCAATTGGCGCGGGGCTACCACGATCGGCCGGGCCTGACCGCGGCACGTTTCGTCGCGAATCCCTTCGACGGCAACGGTTCCCGGCTCTACCGCACCGGCGACCTGGTGTCCCGCACCTTGTCCGGCGAATTGGAGTATCTGGGCCGCAACGATTTTCAGGTGAAGATCCGGGGGTTCCGGATCGAGCTGGGGGAGATCGACGCGGTGCTGTCCGCGCACGACGCCGTCGACTTCGCGGTCACGGTCGGTCACCGGCTCGACAGCGGCGCAACCATTCTCGTGTCCTACGTGCACGCCGCCCCGGGCGCGGATATCGACGTCGACGAGCTGACCGCCACCGCCCGCCGCACCCTGCCCGCGCACATGGTGCCCACCTCGGTGGTGGTGCTGGACGAGATCCCGCTGACGCCCGTCGGCAAGCTCGATCGTGCCGCGCTGCCCGCCCCGGTCCTGCAGACCCGCGCGTGCCGGGCGCCCTCCGGGCCGCTCGAGGAGCTGGTGGCGGGCGTGTTCGCCGAACTGCTCGGCCACGGCGAACCCATCGGCGCCGACGACGACTTCTTCGACCTGGGCGGCAACTCGCTGATCGCGACCCAGGTCGCCGCCCGGCTGGGCGCGCAGATTTCCGCGCGGATCCCGGCGCGGGTGCTGTTCGAGGCGTCCACGGTCGCCGCCCTGGCCCGCCGCCTGGAGCCGATCAAGGGTGCGGGCGGGCGCCCGGCGCTGGCGCCGCGGCCGCGACCGGACAATATCCCGCTGTCGCTGGCGCAGCAGCGGATGTGGTTCCTCAACCAATTCGATCCGATATCACCCGCCAACAACATCCCGTTCGCCATCCGGCTCACCGGCAGGCTGAACGCCGACGCGCTGCAGGCCGCGATCGTCGACCTGATCGAGCGGCACGAGACGCTACGCACCGTGTACCCGGCCGTCGACGGCACTGGCTACCAGGTGATCCTGCCCGTCGAGCAGGCAGTCCCCGACCTGTCCCCGAAACCGATCGCCGAACACGAGATCGAGGGCTGGGTGGCCGGATTGGCGCTCACCGGCTTCGACGTGGCGGCCGACGTGCCGCTGCGGATCGGGGTCGCGGAGCTGGGCGCCGACGACCACGTCATCGTGGTCGTGGTGCACCACATCGCCGCCGACGGCGTGTCCATCGCGCCGTTCATGCGAGACCTGTTGGTGGCCTACCTCGCTCGGCGCAACCGCGCGCAGCCCGCGTGGCAGCCGCTGCCGGTGCAGTACGCCGACTACGCGCTGTGGCAGCGCGAGGTGCTGGGCGACGAGGCCGATCCCGATTCGATTGCCGCGGACCAGATCCAGTACTGGCGGTCCGCCCTGACCGGCCTTCCGGATCGCCTGGACCTCCCCGCGGACCGGCCGCGCCCGGCCGTGGCCTCCGGGCTCGGCGCCGAGTACGCCTTCACGGTGGACGCGCGGCTGCACGGCCGTCTCGACGAAGTGGCGCACCGGTCCGGTGTGTCGTTGTTCATGGTGGTGCACGCGGCGTTGGCGGTGTTGCTGGCGCGGTTGTCGGGGACCGAGGACATTGTTGTCGGTACGCCGGTGGCGGGTCGTGGTGAGCGTGAGCTCGATGATTTGATCGGCATGTTCGTCAATACTTTGGCGTTGCGGACCCGGGTGGATTCGTCGGTGTCTTTCACCGAGTTCCTGGCGGCGGTGAAAGAGACGGATCTGGGTGCGTTTTCGCATGCGGAGTTGCCGTTCGAGCGTTTGGTCGAGGTGTTGGATCCGGTGCGTTCGCAGGCGCATCATCCGTTGTTCCAGGTGGCGTTGTTCTTCCAGAACATGGACAAGCCGCGGCTCGAGCTGCCGGGCATGACGGCCGCCGCCATCGCTTTCGACGGCGCGATCGCCAAGTTCGATCTGCAACTCACCGTGGTGCCGCGGCGGGATCAGGGCCTGGCTCGCGGGCTCTCCGCGATGTTCACCTACGCCACCGACCTGTTCGACGAGGCGACGATCGCCGGTTTCGCCGACCGCCTGCTGGGCGTGTTCGACGCCGTCACCGCCGCACCGGCCCGGCCGGTCGGCGACATCGACCTGCTGCGGCCCGACGAGCGGGTGCGAATCCTGCACGACTGGAACGACACTCGCTATCCCGTCGAGCCGGAGCTGCTGCTGGACGGCTACCGGCGCATGGTCGCGCAGTACCCGAGCATGACGGCCGTCACCTACGAGGGCGAGTCGCTGACCTACGCCGAGTTCGACGCGCGCGTGAATCAGCTGGCGCGGCTGCTGATCTCGCGCGACGTCGGCCCGGAAGCCTTGGTGGGTCTGGCGATCCGGCGGTCGCTGGACCTGGTGATCGGGATGTACGCCATCGTCACCGCGGGCGGCGCGTACGTGCCGCTGGATCCCGACCACCCACCCGAGCGAATCGACCACATCCTGGACACCGCGCGACCGGTGTGTGTGGTCACGACCGTGCGCGATGCCGTCGCGGTCCCCGTGGACATCCCGGTGCTGCGCCTGGACACCATGGACCTCGGCGGCTTCGACCCCACCCCGGTGCGGCCCGGTGAGCTGCTCCGCCCGCTGCGGCCCGACCACCCCGCCTACGTGATCTTCACCTCCGGTTCGACCGGCCGTCCCAAGGGCGTCGCGGTCTCGCACGCGGCGATCCACAATCAGATCACCTGGATGCTGGCCGCCTATCCGCTGGGCTCCGGGGACGTGTATCTGCAGAAGACCGCCACCACGTTCGACGTCTCGCTGTGGGGCTACTTCATGCCGCTGCGGTCCGGTTCGCGGCTGGTCGTCGCCACCCACGACGGCCACCGCGACCCCGAGTACATCGCGGAAACCATTGCGGCCGAGGGCGTCACGGTCACCGACTTCGTGCCGTCGATGCTGACCGTCTTCGCCGCGCACACCACCGCCGGCGCGTGCCCGACGCTGGCCGACATCTTCGTGATCGGTGAGGCGCTGCCGCCGGAGACGGTGGAGGCGGTGCAGCGGGTGTGCGGCGCGCGGGTGCACAACCTGTACGGCCCGACCGAGGCCGCGGTGTCGGTGACGTACTGGCCGGCGCGGACCGAGGACCGGCCCAGCGTCCCGATCGGGTTGCCGCAGTGGAACACCCAGGTCTACGTGCTGGACGGGCGGCTGCGCCCGGTGCCGGCGGGCGTCCCCGGCGAGTTGTATCTGGCCGGCGAGCAACTGGCCCGCGGCTATGTGCGGCGGCCCGATCTGACCGCGGACCGGTTCGTCGCCAACCCCTTCGGGGGCGGGGGTAACGGTGCGACCGCGGGCGACCGGATGTACCGCACCGGTGACCTGGTGGTATGGCGCGATGCCGAGGGCGAACTGCCGGCGCGGCTGGAATACCTGGGGCGCACCGACTTCCAGGTGAAGTTCCGCGGTCAGCGCATCGAACTGGGCGAGATCGAGGCGGCGCTGCTGGCACAGCCGACGGTCAGTCAGGCGGTCGCGCTGGTGATGCCGTCGGCCCTGGGCGACCAGCTGGTGGCCTACGCCGTGCCGACGCCCGGCTACGAGATCGACCAGGCGCGGCTGCGCTCGATACTGTCGAAAACGCTTCCGGTGTACATGGTTCCGGCCGTGATCGTCGCGCTGGACGCGTTCCCGCTCAACCCCAGCGGCAAGCTGGACCGCCGGGCGCTGCCCGAGCCGACCTACAGCAGCCGCGAATTCCGCGCCCCCGCAACGCCGATCGAGCAGATCACGGCCGAGATCTACGGCACGGTACTCGGGCTGGAGCGGGTCGGCGCGGACGACGACTTCTTCGCGCTCGGCGGCAACTCCCTGGTTGCCACCCAGGTGGTGGCGCGGCTGGGGGCGGCGGTCGGCGGCCGGATACCGGTGCGGGCGCTGTTCGAGACCCCCACCGTCGCGGCCTTGGCCGCGGCCGTCGAATCGCAGGCGCACGAACGTCGCGGCGTCGAGATCGGCAGTCTCGAACGGCCCGAACGGTTGCCGTTGTCGCTGGCGCAACAGCGGATGTGGTTCCTGAACCGGTTCGACCAGGACGGCGACACGGCGGGCTCGGCGGCCTACAACCTGCCGTTCGCGCTGCGGCTGAGCGGCGCGCTCGACGCGACCGCGCTGTCCGCGGCACTCGACGACGTGGTCGCCCGGCACGAGGTGTTGCGCACCGTCTACCCGGAGGCCCCCGACGGTCCGGCACAGGTGGTGCTGGCGGCGGACACGCGGCTGGGTGTGACGGTGGAGCGGGCCGCCTCCGAAACGCTGGCAGGCGAGATCCGGCAGTTGGCGGCGACGCCGTTCGACGTGACGGCCGAGGTGCCGATCCGGGTACGGCTGTTCGAGATCATCGATGCCCCATCGGGTTCCGGACCCGAGTACGTGCTGGCCGTGGTCGTGCACCATATCGCGGCCGACGGTTCGTCCATGGCCCCGCTGGTGCGGGACGTGATGATCGCGTACGCCGCGCGGGCCGCCGGTGCGGCGCCGGACTGGACGCCGCTGCGGGTGCAGTACGTGGATTACGCGCTGTGGCAGCGTGCGGTGCTCGGTGCCGAGTCCGACCCGGGTTCCCTTGCGGCGCGGCAGATCGCGTTCTGGCGACGGGAGTTGTCCGGTTTGCCGGACCTGCTGGAGTTGCCGGCGGATCGGCCGCGTCCGGCGGTGGCGTCGTTGCGTGGCGGCCGGGTGGAGTTCCGGGTGGACGCCGAAATGCACGCCGCTCTGGGCGCGTTGGCGCGTGCGCACGGTGCGACGTTGTTCATGGTGGTGCATACGGCGCTGGCGGTGTTGCTGGCGCGGTTGTCGGGCACCGACGACATTGCGGTGGGTACGCCGGTCGCCGGTCGTGGCGAGGCCGAACTGGACGATTTGATCGGGATGTTCGTGAACACGGTGGTGTTCCGGACCCGACTGGATCGCGGCGAGTCGTTCGCGGAACTGCTTGCGCGGCAGCGGGAAACGGATCTGCGGGCTTTCGCGCATGCCGATATTCCGTTCGAGCGGTTGGTGGAGGTGTTGAATCCGCCGCGGTCGACGGCGCATCATCCGTTGTTCCAGGTGGGTTTGTCGTTCCAGAACCTGGCGCGCACGGCGTTGGAGTTGCCGGGTCTGAGTGTCGCGGGCGTCGACGCGGATCTCGAAGTATCGCAGTTCGATCTGCATCTGATCGTCGGTGACGTGTACGACGAGCAGGGGAGCCCGGCCGGTATCGGTGGCTACTTCACCTATGCCACCGACCTTTTCGACGCCGCCACCGTCGAGAACTTCGCGGACCGCCTGTCCCGCATTCTGGCCGCCGTCGTCGCCGACGACACGATCGCCGTGGGCGACCTCGAGATCCTCACTCCGGCGGAACTCGCCCACGCCGTCGTCGACCGCAATGCCACCGCGCACGCCCTGGACACCGCCGCGACGCTGGTGACCCTGCTGGACCGCTCCGTCGCGTCGGCGCCCGAGGCGGTCGCGCTGGTCGCGGACCTGCCGGACGCCGAGACCGGCCGCGCGGAACTGAGCTACACCGAACTCGACGCGCGGGTGAATCGCCTTGCCCGGCACCTGATCTCGCTGGGCGTGGGCCCCGAATCACGAGTGGCGCTGCTGCTGCCGCGCTCCATCGACCTCGTCGTCGCCATGTACGCGGTCGCCAAGGCCGGTGGCGCCTACGTCCCGATCGACCCCGACCAGCCCGCCGAGCGCGTCGACTACATCCTGGGCACCGCCGATCCGGTGTGCGTACTGACGACCGCGGCGACCGAACGGGTGATGGCGGCACAAACCCGCCGGGACACCGCGATGACGTCCACCGGTCCGCGCCCGGTGGCCTCGGCCGGAAACGGCGCGATGCTCGATTGGCGCGGGCGTTCCGAATCCATGCCCGCTCTGGGCAAGGCATCGGCGGACGCGATCACCGCCCTACCCCGCGACGACGCGAAGTCACCGGCTCGGGGTCCGTCCACGGGGCCGCGAATCGTGGTCCTCGACGCTCTGGACCCGACCGCGCACTCCGACGCCGCCGTCACCGACGCGGAACGCGTTGCGCCGCTGCGTGCATCGAACACGGCCTACGTGATCTTCACCTCCGGCTCGACGGGCCGCCCGAAGGGCGTGGCCGTGCCGCACGCGGCCGTCGTCAACCAGTTGACCTGGAAGACAGCCACTTTCGGGCTGGGCGCCGACGACGCGGTGCTGTTGAAGACGGCCGCGACGTTCGATCTGTCGGTGTGGGAGTTCTGGTCGGCCGCGGCGTCGGGCGGCCGCCTGGTCATCGCGATGCCCGACGCCCACCGCGACCCCGCCTACCTGAACGAACTGCTGGCCCGCGAGGCCGTCACCACGCTGCACGTGGTGCCATCGATGCTCGACGCGCTGCTCACCGACGCCACCAGCCGCGCCGGGGCCCGGGCCATGGCCGGACTGCGGCGGGTGCTGGCGATCGGCGAGGCCCTGCCGGGCGCGCTGGCGCAGCGGTTCCTGTCGCTCTACCGGCATGTCGAGCTGTACAACGCCTACGGCCCGACCGAGGCGGCGGTGTCGGTCACGAACCACCGGGTGACGGCGGCCGACGAGGTCTCGGTGCCGATCGGTGTGCCGGAATGGAACACCAGGGTGTACGTGCTGGACGCGCGGCTGCATCCGGTGCCGGACGGGGCGGCGGGCGAGTTGTACCTGGCCGGTGCGCAATTGGCGCACGGCTACTTCGGCCGCCCGGAGCTGACCGCGGATCGGTTCGTGGCCGACCCGTTCGAGCCGGGCGCGCGGATGTACCGCACCGGCGACCTGGTGGCGTGGAATACCGCGGGGGAGCTGGAATACCGGGGGCGCACGGACTTCCAGGTGAAGGTCCGCGGCTTCCGCATCGAACTCGCCGAGATCGAGGCCGCGCTGCTGGCCCTGCCGGAGGTCGCGCAGGCGGCCGTGCTGGCCCGCAACGACGGACGCACCGGCGACCGCCTGGTGGCCTACCTGGTGCCGACGGGCGAGGCGCTCGACACGACCGCGGTGGGGTCGGCGCTGAGCGGCGCGCTGCCGAACTACATGATTCCCTCGGCGTTCGTCACGCTGGATACGTTGCCGCTCACCGTGAACGGCAAGCTCGATCGCAAGGCGCTGCCCGCGCCCGTGGTGGAGGCCAAGGCGTACCGGGCCCCGCGCACACCCGCCGAAGAGGTGGTGGCGGATGTGGTCGCGGAGGTCATCGGCCTGGACCGCGTCGGCCTGGACGACGACTTCTTCGCCCTCGGCGGCGACAGCATCATGTCCATCCAGGTGGTGTCGCGCGCCCGCGCGCGGGGCGTGCACTTCTCGCCGCGCGACATCTTCGGATCCCGCACCGTCGAGGCGCTGGCGCGCGTCGCCACCGTGCCCGCCGAGGCCGACGAACAGATCCGCACCGGACCGGTGCCGCTGCTCCCGAACGCGGCCCGGCTGCTGCGCCTCGACCGCACCGGACGCGATTGCCGCGCGATCTCCCTGGCGGTCCCCGAGGACTGCGGTCCCGACCGGGTACACGCGGCGGTACAGGCCCTGCTGGACCGGCATCCGATGCTCTCGGCGCGTCTCGAAATGGACGAGGGCACAACCGTTCCCGATGTCCCGGACGTGAACGGCGCCGGCGCGAGCCCGTTCGGCCCGCCGGTGGGCGTCCGGATCCCGGCGATCATCGCGGACGCGGAGGCCGCCACCGAACTCGGTCCGTTCGGCGCGCACGCGGCGGGCGGGCCCGATGCCTGGGCCGAACACGTCACCGAATTCCTGCCCGTCGTACCGCCCGGCCAGGGTGACTTCGAGTCCGGCGCGGCCTTCGACGCCCCCACCAGCCTGCTGCCCACCGCGACCGCCGAGGCCGTGACCGAGTTCCTGCCCGTCGTCCGGTCGGCGGTCACCACCGACACCGGCGCGCGGTTCGTCCGGCGCGACGAACTACCGGAGCCGACCTCGGAAATCGTTGCGAGCCTGATTCTTCCCGACACCGTTCCGGAGGTCCCGCTGCGGCGGTTCGCGCCCGCGGCGAACGTGGCCGAGGTCGCCTTGCGCGCGCTGGCCGCCGACCTGGACCCCGCCGCCGGACGCAATATCTGCTTCGGCCTGATCGCGTCGAGCGAACCCGGCGCGGAGCCGGACGGCACCACGGAGGTCCCGCCCGCTCTCGTGATCGTCGCGAACGGCCTGGTCGTCGACGACGCCTCCTGGCGGACCATCATCGACGAGCTGTCCACCGCCTGGTCCGGCGGGCACCCCACGAAGTCCGGGGTCGAAACCGGCCCGGCCGATGTGGCGCACACCCTGGCCGCGCTGGCCACCGACCCGGCGACGGTCGGCGAAATCGACTGGTGGCGAACGGCTCTGGCCGAGGCGCCCGCGGACATCCCGATCGGCGAGCTGGACCTGACGGTTCGCGGCCGGGTCTCGCTGGTGGTCACCGCCGAGGGCGCGGCCGCGGTGACCGCGGTGGCCGCCGCCTACCACGCCACCATCGAAGAGGTGCTGCTCGCGGCCCTCGCGCTGGCGTTGGAGTCGGGGCCGCGCGGGCCGGCGGCCGAGGTGGTCGGCTCGGTCGTGCGACTGTTCGCCGACGGCCGTACCGTGGCCGGGCCCGGAGCGGCCGGTGCGGTCGGCGGTTACACCGCGGCCTACCCGTTCGTGCTCGGCCTGGACGCCGTCGACGTGGACGACGCCCTGCTCGGCGGACCGGCGGCGGGCCGGGTGATCGCCCAGGTCAAGGAGCGCCGTCGCGCCGTTCCCGCCGCCGGAGTCGGCTACGGTCTGCTGCGCTACCTGAACAGCGACACCGCCGCGGATCTGGCCGCGCTCCCGCACGGGCGCACCGCATTCCGCTACCGCGATCTGCGGCCCGCGAACGCCTCGCCGGACACCGCGCCCGCGGACCTGTTCCTCGACATCACCATCGACGCCACCGCCGACAGCCTGCTGGCCCGATTCGATTACGCCGCCGCGGTATTGGACGCCGAGCAGGTGAAAGAGCTTGCCGGGCAGTGGGTCCGGGCCCTGGGCGGGCTGGCCGAGCACGGTACGCACGCGGACGCCGGTGGGTTCACCCCGTCGGACTTCCCGCTGGTGCGCCCGGCGCAGTCCGATATCGACCGGCTGGTCCGGGACTATCCGAACCTGTCCGACATCTGGCCGATGACGCCGCTGCAGTCGGGCATGCTCTTCCACGCCCTGCTGGCCGACGCCTCGGTCGACCTGTACACCACGCAGTTCACCGTCGATCTCGGCGGCAGCGTGGACGTGCCGCGGCTGCGCGAGGCGGCCCAGGCCGTGCTGGATCGGCACGCCAACCTCCGGGTCGCCTTCGCCGCCGACGCCGCCGGTAGTCCGGTGCAGGTGGTCCTCGGCAATGTCGAGCTACCTTGGCGCACCATCGATCTCAGTGATCTTCCGGCGCACGAGGTGGAGGCGGAGCTGGCCCGGCGCACCGCCGCCGACTACGCCGACCGGTTCGACATGCGCACCGCGCCGCTGCTGCGCTTCACCCTCATCCATACCGGCCGCACCGCGGGCAACTCGTATCGGCTGCTCGTGACCAGCCACCACATCCTGCTCGACGGCTGGTCCACGCCGCTGCTCATGCGCGACCTACTGATGCTGTACGCGCTCGGCCCGGACGCCCGGCACCTGCCGGAGGTCCGCCCCTATCGCGACTACCTGGCCTGGCTGGTCGATCAGGATCGCGACGCCGCCCGCGCCGCGTGGCGCCGGGCGCTCGCTGGCGTCACCGAGCCGACGCCCCTGGCCCCCGTCGATCCGGGCCGCGAGATCGCCTCCGGCGCAGGCGAAACGGGCTTCGACCTGTCGGTGTCCGACACCGCCGAGCTGACCCGGCTGGCCGCGCGACTGGGTGTCACCGTCAACACCGTGGTGCAGGCGGCGTGGGGACTGCTGGTCGGGCGCAGTGTGGACCGCGACGACGTGGTCTTCGGCGCGACGGTCTCCGGCCGCCCGCCGGCGCTGCCCGGTGTCGAGACCATGGTGGGCCTGTTCGTCAACGCGATCCCGGTGCGGGTGCGGCTGGCGGCCACCGACACGCTGAGCGGCCTGCTGCGGCAGTTGCAGTCCGAGCAGGCGGAGTTGCTCGACTACCACTACTTGGGCCTGAGCGATATCCAGGCCGCCGCCGGGGTCGACGGGCTGTTCGATTCGCTGGTCGTGTTCGAGTCGTATCCGATCGACCGCGACGGCCTGGACCGGGCCGGGGCGGTGGACGGCGTGCACGTCACCGGCATCGGTTCGGTCAACGGCACCCACTATCCGGTGACGGTCATGGTGTCGCTGGACGATCAGCTGCGGGTGTCGCTGCAGTACCTGCGGGACGTGTTCGACGAGGCGACGGCCACCGCACTGGCGCAACGGCTCTCGGCCCTGCTCGGCCGTTTCGTGATGACTCCGCAGGCCCGGATCGCCGAGGTGGACGTGCTGCTGGCGGGCGAGCGCGACGAGCTCGCGGCCCGCAACGCCACGGCGGCGCCCGAGCTGCTGGACGACGCGACGCTGATCTCCCTGTTCGACGCGCAGGTGGCCCGCACCCCGCAGGCTCCGGCACTGTACTTCGGCGACAGCATGCTGAGCTATCGCGAACTCGACGTCCGGTCCCGGGCGCTGGCGGGGGAGCTGGCCGGTCGCGGTGTCGGGCCGGAAGCGCTGGTGGCCGTGGCCATGCGGCGCTCGATCGACCTGGTCGTCGCGATCTACGCGGTGCTGCGGGCGGGTGCGGGTTACGTCCCCGTGGACCCCGATCATCCGGCCGAGCGCAACGAGTTCGTCCTCGGTGACGCGCGGCCGGTGTGCGTGCTGACCACCGGCGGCGACTTCGAAACCCGTACCGGGACACCGGTCGTCGTGGTGGACGAGCTGCCGCTCGACGGTCGAGGCCAGGAGTTCCCGGCCGCCCGCCCGGACGGCGTCGCCTATGTCATCTACACCTCCGGCTCGACCGGGCGGCCCAAGGGCGTGACGATCACCCACCGCCAGATGGCCAACCAGTTCCGCTGGGCGCAGCGGGAATACCCGCACGGCACCGGTGACGTGGTGTTGCACAAGACGCCGATCACCTTCGACATCTCCACCTGGGAACTGTTCTGGCCGTTGCACACCGGAGCCGCGGTCGTCGTCGCCGAACCCGACGGCCACCGCGATCCGGCGTACCTGTCGAGGCTGATCGAGGACAGGTCGGTCAGCACCGTGCACTTCGTGCCGTCGATGCTGGACGCCTTCCTCGACACGGACGCGAATCCGGCGGTGGTGCAGGGATATTCGTCGCTGCGCTGGATCTTCGCCGCGGGCGAGGCGCTGTCCGGCGAGACGGCCGCGGCCTGCGCCGACCTGCTGGAGCGGACCGAACTGGTGAACTGGTACGGCCCGGCCGAGGCCACCGTGGTCACCGCGGCGTCCGCGACCACCGCCACGGGCGCGAGCGTGCCGATCGGCGCCCCCGTGGCCAATACCAGGGTGCATGTGCTCGACCGACACCTGCGCCCGGTACCGCCGGGCGCACCGGGCGAGCTGTACGTGGCCGGAATCCAGCTGGCCCGCGGCTATCTCGGCGCGCCCGCCCGCACGGCCGAACGCTTCGTCGCCCACGACGGCGGCGAGCGCCTCTACCGCACCGGCGACATCGTCCGCTGGCGGGGCGGCGCGCTGGAATACTTGGGCCGCAGCGACTTCCAGGTCAAACTGCGCGGCCAGCGGATCGAACTCGGTGAGATCGAGGCCGTGCTGACGAGCCACGACGCGGTGCGGCACGCGGTGGTCTCGCTGGTGCGCGGCGGATCCGGCGACCGGCTGGTGGCTCATGTCGTGCCCGCTCCCGGCGCCACCATCGAGGACGGGACGCTGCTGGCGCACGCGCGAGAAGCGTTGCCCGGCTACATGGTTCCCGCCGCCCTGGTGGTGCTGGACGAACTGCCGCTGAACGCCAGCGGCAAGCTGGACCGCCGGGCACTCCCGATGCCGCAGCTCTCCGGCCGCCCCTACCGCGCGCCGTCGACGCCGCTGGAAGAGGCGGTCGCCGAGGTGTTCGGCGCGGTGCTGGGCGCCGAGCGGGTCGGCGCGGACGACGACTTCTTCGAACTCGGCGGCAATTCGCTGGTCGCCACCCGCGCGGTCAGCCGCCTGCGCGCGCTGACCGGCACCGAGGTGCGGGTGCAGTGGTTCTTCACCGGATCCACGGTCGCGGCACTGGCCCAGCGTCTCGAGGATGCCCAGGACCTCGACTACGACTTCGACCTGGCGTCGGAGGCCGCGCTCGAGGTGGTGCTGCCGATCCGTGCCCACGGTACGGGCGCACCGCTGTTCTGCATTCATCCGATGTACGGATTGTCCTGGTGCTACGCCGGACTCGCGCGGTTCGCGGGGGACCGGCCGATCGTGGGCCTGCAATCGCCGGTGCTCTCGGAGGACGACCGGCTGCCGGAATCGGTGCGCGACATGGCCGTTCGCTACGTCGAGGAGATCCGGCGGGTGCAGCCGGAGGGGCCGTACCACCTGCTCGGCTGGTCGCTGGGCGGGGTGCTGGCGCACGAGATCGCCACCCTGCTGCAAGACGGCGGCGGCCGGGTGGAGGTGCTGGTGATGCTCGACAGCCGCCTCGATATCGACCTCGGCGATTTCCGCACCGCCGTGCGTGAGGTGCTGGCCGAGATCGGTATCGGCGCGGAAGCGCTGGTCGGCGACGGCGACATCTACGACCTCAGCGAACCGGCGCTGGCCACCCTGCACGCCACCCTCCCGCCCGACCTGGCGCTGCTCACCCCCGAGCGGCTGCGCCGCATCTACCGCAGCGCCGTGCGGTCGGCGGAGATGATCGTGGAGCATGAGCCCGGGGTGTACCGGGGGCGGCTCGACTACTTCTCCGCGCGCGACCGGACGACCGGGGCGGACAACTGGCGCGACTACATCGACGGCGAAATCGTCGATCGTCCGGTCGACGCCGTGCACGAGGAGATGGTGGCGCCGGAGGCGATGGCGCAGATCGGCCCGCAGCTGAGAAAACGCCTCGCTACCGGGGCCGACGGCGTGGCTCGGAACGCCGATCGGGCATGATGAGGCGGTCACCGCGTAACGATGTCCTCTGGTCGGACGACTAGAAAGGCCGTAGGGTCGGGCGCGGCGTCGCCCGATTCGTGGGTGTCGGCACGGGGCGCCGACGGGAATCGCTGGACCGAAAACCGATGAGATAGCGAAGGTGTGAGCATTGATTCGTCGACACTTCCGGCGTAGTGGCCTGCGGGCAGCCGCCGCGATTGCGGCCACAGGAGTACTCGCCGGCGTGGTAGCCGGAATCGGCGCACCCACCGCCTCGGCGGACGACCCGATCATCGCCTCGAAGACCCTGCTGGGCGATCCGAAGTCCCCGGACGGGTCCTACATCTCCAAGGCGACCTACAAGGACGACCGCAACATCCGGTTGTACGTGTACTCGGCCGCGATGGACAAGACCTTCCCCGTCGACGTGCAGCGCCCGGCCGACGCGTCCGCGCCGCGTCCCACGCTGTACCTGCTCAACGGCGCCGGCGGCGGCGAGGACGCGGCCTCCTGGCAGCAGAAGACCGACATCGTCAACGGGTTCCTCGGCGACAAGAACGTCAACGTGGTGCAGCCCATCGGCGGCAAGTGGAGCTACTACACCGACTGGATCAAGGACGACCCGACGCTGGGCCGCAACAAGTGGACGACGTTCTTCACCGAGGAACTGCCGCCGCTGATCGACGGCGCGCTGGGCACCAACGGCGTCAATGCCGTTGCGGGCCTGTCCACTTCGGGCACCACCGTGCTGAACCTGCCGATCCACGCCCCGGGCCTGTACAAGGCCGCCGCCGCCTACTCCGGCTGCGCGCAGACCAGCGACCCGGCCGGGCGGGAGTTCGTCAAGCTCACCGTCAACACCTGGGGCGGCGGTGACGTCACCAACATGTACGGCCCCGACGACTCCCCGGTCTGGGCGGAGAACGATCCGTACGTGCACGCCGAGCAACTGCGCGGCCTGGACATGTACATCTCCACCGGCAACGGCCTGCCCGGCGTGTACGACACCCTCAACGGCCCGTACGCGCTGCCCGGCGCCTACGGTCTGGGCAACCAGATCCTGATCGGCGGCGTCATCGAGGCGGGCACCAACTACTGCACGAGCAACCTGAAGACCAAGCTGGACGGCCTGGGCATCCCCGCGACCTACAACTTCCGGGACTCGGGCACGCACTCCTGGGGCTACTGGCGTGATGACTTCATGAACTCCTGGCCGGTGCTGGCCCGGGGTCTGGGTCTCTGACACCCCACCAGGGCAGATGTACCGCCCCGGCCGCGCTCGCGGTCGGGGCGGTCACATTTCCGGGGTACGGTCAACAAAAAAGTTCGGATACCCATAAAATAAATTCATGAGTACCGTTGTCTCGCCGCGCACGTCGTTCCGCCGGGCGAGATCGGCGTCGATCCTGCTCGGCCCGGCCTTCGTGGCCGCGATCGCCTATGTCGATCCCGGCAATGTCGCCTCGAACATCAGCGCGGGCGCGCAGTTCGGCTATCTGCTGGTGTGGGTGATCGTGATGGCCAACGCGATGGCCGCGCTGGTGCAGTACCTGTCGGCGAAGCTGGGACTGGTCACCGGCCGCACACTGCCGCAGGTGGTGCGGGACCGGGCGAGCCGGCCGATCCGGCTGGCGTACTGGGCGCAGGCCGAACTGGTCGCGATGGCCACGGATCTGGCCGAGGTGGTCGGCGGCGCGATCGCGCTCAACCTGCTGTTCGATCTGCCCCTGCTGCTCGGCGGCGTGATCACCGGCGTGGTGTCGATGGGACTGCTGATGGTGCAGAACCGGCGCGGGCAGAAGCCTTTCGAACGGGTCATCATCGGTCTGCTCGCGATCATCGCGATCGGTTTCATGGCCAGCGTGGTGATCTCTCCGCCGTCGGCGCCGAGCGCGCTGGGTGGGCTGCTGCCGCGCTTCGACGGCGCCGAGAGCGTGCTGCTGGCCGCGGCGATGATCGGCGCGACCGTGATGCCGCACGCCATCTACCTGCATTCCGCGCTGTCGCGGGACCGGCACGGACAGCCCGAGGCGGGTCCGGCGCGGGTGCGGCTGCTGCGCATCACCCGCGTCGATGTCGGCCTCGCGATGGTGATCGCCGGTGCGGTGAACCTGTCGATGCTGCTGATGGCCGCCACTACGCTGAACGGCCGTGACGACGTCGACTCGCTCGAGTCCGCGCACGCCGCGGTGAGCGACGCGCTCGGCCCGTGGGCGGCGCTGCTGCTGGCGGTCGGGCTGCTGGCGTCCGGGCTGGCCTCCACCTCGGTCGGCGCGTACGCCGGCGCGATGATCATGGAGGGCCTGCTGAGCCGCCGCATCCCGCTGCTGCTGCGCCGCCTGGTCACCCTGGTTCCGGCGCTCATCATTCTCGCGGTGGGCATCGATCCCACCCGCGCGCTGATCATTTCGCAGGTGGTGCTGTCGTTCGGCATTCCGCTGGCGCTGATTCCGTTGGTGCGCTTCACCAGCGACCGCGTCCTGATGGGCGCCGACGCCAACCATCGCTGGACCACCGCGGCGGCCTGGCTGATCGCCGCCGTGATCTCCGCGCTGAACCTGCTGCTGATCTACCTCACCGTCACCGGCGACTAATTGTTCGTCGCGTAGTGCTCGGCGATGTCGTCGCTGGTGGTGACCCACACGCCCGGGTGGTTGACGACGTAGTCGAGGGCCTCGTCCAGGTAGCGGTGGCGGAACGCCTGACCGGTGACGAAGGGGTGCAGCGCCAACCCGAATACGCGGCCGCTGTCGGCCGAGTCCGCGTACAGCTGGTCCACCTGGTCCTTCACCATCCGCACGAAGTCCGGTCCGGTGAGGCCCTTGGTGACGAAGATGCCGATGTCGTTGAGTTCCACCGAATACGGAACACTCAGGAGGCCGGGCACATTCAGCCGATAGGGCTGGTCGTCGTTGGTCCAGTCGAGTACGTAGCGCAGGCCCAGTTCCGCCAGCAGTTGCGGAGTGTGGAAGGTCTCGGTCAGACCCGGGCCCATCCAGCCGCGCGGCCGGTAGCCGGTGGACTTCTCGATGGCGGTGACGATCTCGCGCAGCGCGACCCGCTCGTCCTCCAGCGACAGGTCCGTGTGCAGGTGGCTGTTGCTGCTGCCGTGCGCGAGCCACACCCAGTCGCGGGCCTTGCCGGCCTCGATGATCTGCGGATAGCGCTCGCCCACATCGGAATTCAGCAGCGCGCTGGCGCGGATACCGTGCTTGTCGAGCAGTTCCAGCTGTCGCCAGAACCCGATGCGCGGGCCGTAGTCGCGCCAGCCGTAGTTGAGGGCGTCCGGCGTCAGCGAGGTGGTGCCCTCGTAGGTGGCCGTGCCCGGCAGATCGACGTAGAAGTGCTCGATATTGAGGCCGACGTAGAACGCGACCCGCTTGCCGCCGGGCCACTGGATCGGCTCGCGTTCGGTGATGGGGCTGTAGTCGAAAAGGGTGATGTCCTTGCTCATGGCGCTATGCTCGAACCCTCACATAGATGTGAGGGTCAAGCGAGAGTTGTTGTGAGGTAGGGCATATGCGGATCGGCGAGCTGGCGGAGCGCACGGAGACCTCCCCGCGCCTGCTGCGCTACTACGAGGACCAAGGGCTGCTGCGGGTGGGCCGCGCCGCCAACGGCTACCGGGATTATGACGAGCGCCTGGTCGAACAGGTCCTGCACATCCGCGGCCTGCTGGAGGCGGGCCTGCCGACCCGGCTCATCAAGCAGATCCTGCCCTGCCTCGACGACCCGAGCGATATCCATTTCGCCGACGCCGATGCCGAGATCCTGGAGACCCTCGAGCAGCAGCGCGACCGGCTGACCCACCGCATCGAGCTGCTCACCCGCAACCGCGACGCCATGACGGCCTACATCGACTCCCTGCGCAGCTGCGCGCGCCGACCGGGCGAGCTACCGCCCGTGCCGGATCCGGAAGACGGCCTTGGCCCAGCGCAGGTGGCGGGGGTGGCGGTCGAAGGTGGTCAGGTTGACGGGGGCGCGGTAGCGCTTCTGCGCGATGGCCAGGGTGCGGCTGAACTCCCGTAGCCCGGCCTCGCCGTGCGCGTGCCCCTGGCCGTATTCGCCGACGCCGCCGAACGGCATGGACGGGATGCCCGCGGAGGCCATCGACGAATTGACCGTCACCACACCGGTTCTGATGCGGTCGGCCAGTTCCGGCACCGCGCGCACGTCCCGGGTGAACACCGCCACCGCCAGGCCCTGTCCGGCGGCGTTGATGCGCTCGACCGCCTCGTCCATGGTCGCGACCCGGTTCACGATCAGCACCGGCCCGACCGCCTCGCCGGTGATCGCCGAACTGTCCTCGGGCACGTCGGCCAGCACGATCGGCTCGATGTAGGGCTCCCGGATCGAATCGAGCCCGCCGACCACGGCCCGTCCGCCCCGGGCGATGGCGTCCTTGACCTGTCGGCGCACGATGTCGACCTGCGATTCCAGGATCATCGGGCCGTACGAGGCGCGGCGATCGCCCCCCGGCCGCAGCTTGCGCGCCTGCGCCATCACCTTGTCGAGGAAGGGTTCGTACACCGACTCGGCGACGTAGGCGCGCTGGATGCCGGTGGGGCTCTGCCCCGCGTTGGACATGGCGCCGAAGACGGCGGCCTCGGCGGCGTCGTCGAGTTTGGCGTCGACCTGCACGACCATGGCGCCCTTGCCGCAGTGCTCCACCACCACCGGTGTCATGGACTGCGCGCACAGCGAGATCACTTCGCGCGCACCGCTCTCCGAACCGGCGTAGGCGACCTTGTCGAGCCGGGCGCGGCACAGCGCCGCCCCCGTGCTGCTGTCGCCGGTGACCACCTGGAGCACCGGCTGATTCGGCGCCAGCCGGCTCCAGCTCTCGGCCAGCCAGACGCCGACGCCGGAGGTGAGTTCGCTGGGCTTGAACACCACGGCGTTGCCCGCGGCCATGGCGTAGGCGATCGATCCCATCGGGCTGAAGACCGGATTGTTCCAGGAGCCGAGCACCCCCACCACGCCCAGCGGCAGGTACCCGACCGAGGCGCGCTGGTTGCGGGTGAGCCAGGTGGAGCCGAGCCGGCGGCGGCCCAGTGCGCGTTCGGCATTGCGGGCCGCCCAGTCCAGGTTCTCCACCGCGAGCATGACCTCGATGGCCGCCTCGACCTCCGGCTTACCGGTCTCGGCGCACACGATGTCGACCAGTTCCCCGGCATTGCGCGCGATGGCGCGCTTCCAGTCCAGCAGCCAGCGCCGCCGACCCACGAATCCGAGTGCCGCCCACCATTTCTCGGTCGCCCGCGCGGCCCGGACGGTGCGCGTCACCTCGCCGGTGCCCATCATCGCGAAATCGCCCACGGCCTCGCCCGTGCGAGGGTCGAAGGACGTGAGCACTTTCGGGCGGACCGTCCCTCCCGTGTGCGCTGCCGTGCGGCGCGCCGACTCGGCCATTGGTCACCCTCTCGCTGGCGAATGCTCCGGCAACCGGTCCTCCCCGACCGGATCGCGATTGCCGCAGACAGGTGAGTGTCTTCAATTCCCCTGTCCGCCAGACTATGGGCGCGCCCGGTCACCGACAAGAATCGGTCACCCGGCCAGACCACCCGGTCTGTCTTCGGACCAGCACCGATCCGTGAGCAGCCCGCAATAGGGGTTGAAATGTGAGTAACGCCACAAGTATTCGTGCCCACGTTCGGGTACCGCCCGTTCGCCCCCGAACCGCAAGCCCCGCAATTACATTGCCGCAGAACACCTATCCCGCGACCACCCCCAACCCCACAAGACCACACTCACGAACCACAAGGCCACACTCACGCCCCAACCGCGGGCCACTCGCGAACCCCCCGCAAAGAAAGGCCCCCTCCACACAACCAGAACGGTTTGCGGCCCCACGCAACCACCACGGTTTGTGACCCCCACGCAACCACAACGGTTTGTGGCGCGGTTCGGTTTTCGAAGGCCGCTGCGCAAGCGACGAAGGAGCAAGCAGCGGCCTTCGAAAATCGAACCACAGGGCGCCACAAACCCGCCGCGGCGAAGCCACGGCAATTAAACACAGTAACATCGCGGCAGGTGGATGGGATCACCTACCGAGGCGTGCAAACGGCGTTCCGGACACACCGGTCGCTGCCCGGTCGATAGTGGAGAGTTGATGCCGAGCTTGGACAATGCGGAACCGCAACCCCCCGAGAAGCCGGAGACGGCCGGGCCGGTCGCGGACACTGCCGACCGCGTCGTGGCCGATGCGGTCCCGGTGGTTTCGGAGCCGGCCGTGGTGGTGTCGGAGGTCCGCAAGTCCTTCGGTGACGTGCACGCGCTGCGGGGTGTCAGTTTCACCGCCGAGCGCGCCAGCGTGCTCGGCATCCTCGGCCCGAACGGCGCGGGCAAGACCACCGCGGTGAAGATCCTGTCCACGCTGCTGCGTCCCGACTCGGGGACTGCCATGGTGGCGGGTCACGACGTTCTGCGCGATCCGGCGGGGGTCCGGCGCTCGATCATGATGACCGGGCAGTACGCGGCGCTGGACGAAAATCTGTCCGGCCGCGAGAACCTGGAGTTGTTCGGCCGCTTGATGGGCCTGGCCAAGAAGGCTGCCCGGCAGCGCGCCGACACCCTGCTCGAGGAGTTCGACCTGGTCGGGGCGGGTAAGCGTGCGGTGCGGCACTATTCGGGCGGCATGCGGCGGCGCGTCGACATCGCGTGCGGGCTGGTGGTTCGGCCGGAGGTGGTGTTCCTCGATGAGCCGACCACGGGCCTGGACCCGCGCAGCCGACAGGGCGTCTGGGATCTGGTGAACGCGCTGAAACGGCAGGGCATCACGGTGCTGCTCACCACGCAGTACCTCGAGGAAGCCGATGTGCTCAGCGACAACATCATCGTCATCGATAAGGGCGCGGTGATCGCCGAGGGCACGGCCGACGCGCTGAAGGAGAAGACCGGCGGCAGCTACTGCGAGGTGGTCCCGCTGGACCCGAAGCAACTGCGCACCGCCGCCGACGCGCTGGGTGAACTGCTCCCCGAGGCCGTGCGCACGGACCTGCTCGCCGACGGCGCCGACCGCGTATCCATACCGGCCCCCGACGGCGCGGCGACCCTCGCCGAGGCGGTGCGCCGGTTGGACGCGGCCGGGGTGGAGCTGGCCGATATCGCGCTGCGCCGGCCCTCGCTCGACGATGTGTTCCTCTCCATCACCGGGCATTCGGGCGGGAATCAGTGAGTGCTCCGACCGCGACCGCCGAGACCCGGCTGTTCGCCGATATGCCGCCCGCGCGGCCGTCGAGCTTTGCGCAGTGGCGGGCGCTGACCGGACGGCTCGTGCGGACCATGGTGACCAAGGGCGAGTTGATCGTCGCCGTGATCACGCCCCTGGTGTTCACCGTCGGCTTCTATCTGCCGCTGCGTTTCGTGATGAAGGTCGGCGGCATCGATTACGCGCAGTTCGTGATGCCGATCATCGTGTTGCAGACCATGGCGTTCACGATGATGTCGAATGCGCAGATCGCCGCGATGGAGGCGCTGACCGGCCTCAACAGCCGCATGCAGACCATGCCGATCGGGGGTCTGGTGCCGCTGGTGTCGCGCCTGTCGGCCGGGTTGGTCCGGTCGGTGACGTCGCTGGCCGCCGCGGTCCTGTTCGGGTATGTGATCGGGTTCCGGTTCGTGGCCGGGCTCGGGCAGGCGGTGCTGTTCCTGGTCTTCTCGCTGGCGGTGGGCACGGTGCTGGCGATCGGCGCCGACGGGCTGGGCAGTCTGACCAAGAGCCCCGAGTCGCTGAGTCAGGCGTTGACGCTGCCGACCTTGATCTTCGGCATGCTGTCGTGTGGTTTCGTGCCCGAGGTGGGCTTCCCGGCGTGGATCCGGCCGTTCGTCCGGAACCAGCCGATCTCGCAGTTCTCCTTCGCCATGCGCGATATGGCCGAGAACGGGGTGAGCTGGCAGGTGCTGTGGGTGCCGCTGGTGTGGTTGGCGGCGCTGGCGATCGCGTTCGTGCCGCTGGCGGTCTGGGCGAATACGAGGCGGGCGTGAGCAGGGCGGGAACGGCGGAGTCGACGGTGACGCAGGATATCGGTGAGGAGCGTGCGGACATCGCTGCGAAGGATGTCGAGTCGTTCGGCGGACAATCGCCGCTGCCGGTGGTGCCGCCGCAGTCGGAGCGCGCGCTGTCGACGTGGGTGCGGCACAGCCTGATTCAATGCCGGCGGCTGCTGCTGGTGTGGTCGCGTGATCCGGCGACCACCGTGCAGGCGTTGATCTACCCGGTGCTGACGTTGCTGATGTTCAAGGTCGTGCTGGGCTACATGATCGAGAACGCCACCGGCATGCCCAGCTATTACGGCACGGTGCCGATGATCACGCTGGTGGCCGCGATGTCGGGTGCGGTGGTGAGCGCGCTGGGTTTCCGGACGGAGAAGATCACCGGCCTGCTGAGCCGGTTCTGGACCATGCCGATTCACCGGGCGGCCGGGCTCACCGGACGACTGCTGGCCGAGGCCATCCGGGTACTGATCTCCACGCTGCTCGTGGTGGCGGTGGGGGTGTGCATCGGCTTCCGGTTCTGGAACGGGCCGCTGGCCTCGCTGGCGATGATTGCCATTCCGGTGCTGTTCGGCGTCGCGTTCGCGGTCATGGTGACGGCGTTGGCCACGGTGTCCGAAGGGGTGCTGCTGGTGAACATCATCGCGATCGTCAACACGCTGCTGATGTTCTTCAACTCCGGCTTCGTCCCGACCTACGCCTATCCGCCGTGGCTGCAGAAGACGGTGCAGAACCAGCCGATGAGCACCGCCGTCGACGCCATGCGCGGGCTGGCCTGGGACGGGCCCATCGCCGCGCCCCTGCTCAAGACCATTGCGTGGACCGTCGGCATGATCGTGGTCTTCGCCTACCCCGCCGTCCGGGGTTACCGCCGCGCCGCCGAAACCGCCTGAGTTCGGGCGAGCTCAGCCCGCGATCTCGGGCGAATCCTCGCCCAGCAGAGCGGCGTTCATCAGCGCCTGCATGCGGGCGAGGCTCTCCGGGCGGCTGTCGAAGTGCATGCGACGGCCCACGTCGACGACCTGTGCGATGGCCGCGTGCACGCGGAAGCGCGCCTCGGCCGGGTCGCCGTCGAGCAGGTGCGCCCACTCCAGCACGTTCTGGCGCTGGATGGAACGCAGCTTCTGCTGTTCTGCCGCGGGCAGATTGGAGAACTCGGCGAAATAGACCGGCAGGATCTCCGGCATCGCGAAGGTGAGCCGCGCGAAGCGGGCCGCGATGCGCAGTGCGGCGTCGGCGCGGCTGGTCGCCTCGGCCAGCGCCTCGGAGTTGGCGATCGCGACCCGCTCGCCGGTGCGGTGGAAGGCCGCGGCCAGCAGGTCGGACTTGCTGGAGAAGTAGCGGTAGACGCTGGAGGCGTTGATGCCGACGGCCGCGCCGATCTCCTCGATGCTGGCCTCGTGATATCCCTGTCGGCCGAAGATGCGGATCGCCTCGGTGAGCAGTTGCTCGCGCTTGCTGCTCAGCGGCAGCCCGCGCACGGCCGAATCCGGTGTGGCCGGGCCGGGCGGCGGCGGGAGTTCGGTGTGCAGGATCGCGCGGCAGATGTCCTGAAGCAGATCGGTGAGTCGGCTGGTGGCCAGCGCGGTGCGATGGGCCGTGACGCTGCCGATCGCCCCGAGCATCCCCGTCGCGAGGATCTGGATGTCCAACGGTGACGCGTCCGGGCGCAGCGGTGCGATCGCGTTCTCCACGGTTTCGTGCAGGCCGGTGTAGATCACCCGGATACGCGCGCGGTCCTCCGGGCCCAGGTACCGGCGCTCCCACCGGTAGAGCCCGCCCTCACGCCGCACGTCGATGGTGTGCTCGGCCAGCGCCCGGATCAGTGCGGTGAGTCGCGATTCCGGATCCAGCCGGGGGTCGTCGGCGCCTCGCGCGGTGTCCAGCAACTGCTGGGCTCCGGCCTCGGCGGCCGCGACCAGCAGCGCGTACTTGTTGGTGAAGTGGCGGTACAGCGCGGGACCGGAGATGCCGACCTCGGCCGCGATCTCGTCCACGCCGACCGGGTGGTAACCGCGCTCGCTGAAGGCACGCGCCGCAACCCGCACGATCTGCGCTTTTCGGTTCTTCGGCCGCCGCTGCACCGGCGTCCGCCGCTCGCCGCGTCCGTTCGGCGAGCTGTCCGGTCGCGCGGAAGCGAGTCCGGCCTCGCTGCGATCCGCGACCATACACCTCTCCTTCTGCCGTGCCGCCCTTGTTGACAGCGCCGGACAAGTCAACCTAAGTTAACCACAATTCGCAAAGTTAACCACCATTCTCGTGTCGTCGCCGACACCGGCGGCCTTCCTGGGGAGTTGCCATGAGCACCACCGACCACGCCGGATTCACAGCCGTCCACGACGGACCGGTGCTGCGTGTCACCATCACCAACCCCAAGCGCAAGAACGCTATCGGCTACGACACGATGGTCGAACTGGGCAACGTTTTCGCAGCAGTCGACGCCTCGGTGCGAGTCATCGTGCTCACCGGCGAAGGCGCCGACTTCTGCACCGGCGCAGACCTGTCCGCCACCGCCTCCGAAGCGCAACGCGGCATCACTCCCGAAATGACCATGGACGCCGCCAACCGCCTGGTGCGAGCGATCGTAGGCGCCCCCGTACCAGTGGTAGCCCGAATACGAGGCGCCGCAGCCGGTATCGGCGTGGCCCTCGCACTGGCCGCCGACCTCACCTACGCAAGCAACGATTCCTACCTGCTACTGGCCTTCATCAACATCGGCCTGATGCCCGACGGCGGAGCCGCAGCCATGGTCGCCGCAGCCGCCGGCCGTTCCGTAGCCACCGAAATGGCACTACTCGGAGAGCGCCTCCCCGCCCCCCAAGCGAAGACCCACAGCCTCCTCACCCGAGTCCTCCCCCCCGAGGAACTGGACACCGAAGTAGAGGCAACAGTAGCCAAACTATCCACCGGCCCACGCCGAGCCTTGGAGCTGACCAAACAAGCACTCACCCAAGCCACCTTGAACACGCTGGATGAAGCCCTCTCAGCCGAAAAAACCGGCCAGATCGAACTACTACAGTCACCAAACTTCCAGGAAGGCGCCACAGCCATGCTGCAAAAACGAAAGCCCGCCTTCACCTGAGAGCAGTAAGCCGAACCCTCCCCACCCTCAGCCGCCCCACCCCCGTACACGAAATCCCACACCCACCCAGCACGCGCGATGCCGCACCTATCCACCCCCACACCACGCGCAACGCCGCACCTATCCACCCCCACACCACCCGCAACGCCGCACCTATCCACCCCACGCAACCCCCACCCCCAAAAAACAACCCAGTATCACCCCCACCCCCTAAATTTTAGGCGCCGGGCAGGGGTTTTTTGGGGGGGGGGGAGAAGACCCCCGGCCCCCCCCCC
>NZ_JARWOP010000312.1 GCF_029868745.1 Nocardia wallacei
CCCCGCCCCCGGGGACGCCACCCCCCCCCACTCGTTCCGGGATGCCATGGACATCAACGTCCCCGGCCCCTGGAACACCGTGGGCGGGGGCGCCGGGCACAACATCGACGGCGGCCGCCGCGGCTCGATCATCCTGATCAGCTCGGCCGCGGGCATCAAGATGCAACCGTTCATGGTGCACTACACGGCCAGCAAGCACGCCCTCACCGGCATGGCCCGGGCGCTGGCCGCCGAACTGGGCAAGCACTCGATCCGGGTCAACAGCGTGCATCCCGGCGCGGTCGCGACCCCGATGGGCACCGGCGAGATGGTGGCCGCGCTGACCCGCGGGTACGAGTCGAATCCGCAACTGGCGCATATGACCACGCCGTTCCTGCCCGAGGGCATCGCGCAGGTGGAGGACGTGGCCGCGACCGTGTGCTGGCTGGCCGGTGACGACGCCCGGTCCATCACGGCCGCGCAGATCGCGGTCGATCTCGGATCCACCCAGTACTGAAGAGGATTCACCGTGTCGCTACTGACCGGGCGGGTCGCCGCCGTCACCGGCGGGGCCCAGGGCATCGGGTTCGCCATCGCCGAGACGTTCGTGCGCGCGGGCGCGCGGGTCGTCGTCGGGGACCTGACGCCCGGTGGCGTGCGGGACAAGCTCGGGCCGGAGGTGGCACGGGCGGTGCGCTGCGACGTCACCCGCGCCGCGGACGTCGAGGCGCTGCTGGCCACGGCGGTCACCGAGTTCGGCGCGCTCGACATCATGGTGAACAACGCCGGGATCACCCGCGACGCCGGCCTGCGCACGATGACCGAGGACGAGTTCGACCAGGTCATCGCCGTGCACCTGAAGGGCGCCTGGCACGGCACCCGCCTGGCGGCGGCCATCATGCGCGAACGCGGGCGCGGCAGCATCGTCAACCTCTCCTCGCTCTCGGGCAAGGTGGGGATGGCGGGCCAGACCAACTATTCGGCCGCCAAGGCCGGGATCGTCGGGCTGACCAAGGCCGCGGCGAAGGAGACGGCCCGGCACGGCGTGCGGGTCAACGCGATCCAGCCCGGCCTGATCCGCACGCCGATGACCACCGCCATGCCGGCCGCCGTCTGGGAGCAGAAGATGTCGGAGATTCCCATGGCGCGCGCCGGGGAGCCGGAAGAGGTGGCGGGCGTCGCGCTGTTCCTGGCCTCCGACCTGTCGTCGTACATGACCGGCGCCACGCTCGAGGTCACCGGCGGACGCTTCATGTGAGGCCCGGAATCTACGCGAACCCTTGTGGCCGAATACTGAATAAATTACAGTTACAAGGACAAGAATGCCGTTTCCGGGCGCACGGACTCCGTGGGCCCGGATTCGTGTCACCGTTCGGAGTTTTTCGCGCTAGGAGACGTCATGAGTGGCCTCGAAATCGCCGGTCTCACCCCTCGAACGGTAGATGCGCTGGTCACGGCGGGTGGCGAGCTCGCGCGCGAAGTGCGGGGGAAGGTGCTGCACAGCCCGCGGCCGGTGTTCCTGCACTACGTCGAGCAGACCTTCGACACCCTGGTGCGGACGTTCTCGCTCGGTCTCGATCCCCGCCCGACCACCCCGGCGCAGCAACTGTGCCTGCACCTGATGATCACACACGCCGAGCAGACCGGCGGGACGCTCGACCCCGACCTGATCCGGCTGCACCGCGCGCTGCTGCCCGGCCGCGCGCACGAGGAACTCGCCCAGATCGGCCGTGTCCCGGCCGATTCCGGCACGCGCTACGATTTCGTCGCGCTCTCCGACGTGCTGACAGGGCCCGGCGTGAACGCCTTCTTCGCCCCCTTGGGCCGGGACGACCTGGTCGCCTGAGGCTCCTCGCGAGCATTCCCCGATCACACCGCGCGACGATCGTCGCGCGGTGCCGTGCCATGCCCGCGCCCGCCCGCGGGCGGGCGCGGACCCTGCCGGACTACGAGCGGAAATGCCATTCTCCGCTACGGCAACTCACGGTGAGCTGATTAGCGAATTTCGTTGACGCGGTTCAGTGACATCTGTCAGTATGTTCTGTACAGCGCCGCGAATTCCGCTCGCGGCATCGAAACCCCAAGCCGGAGAATCGATTCCGGCCCATCGAATGGGAATCTGCTCATGAGCGAGCTATCGGACGCGCCCCGTGGCCGCGAGGCCCAGCGCCTGCGCACCCGCCGCCGCGTATTCGACGCCGCCATCGCGGAGTTCCAGAGCGTCGGGGTGGCCGAGGCCGATATCGGCGCGATCGTCGAGGCGGCCGGTGTCGCGCGGGGCACCTTCTACTTCCACTTCCCCAGCAAGGAGCACGCGCTGCTGGAGCTCGAGGCGCGCGAGGAGGCCCGCATCGCCGACGAACTGTCGGAGTTCCTGGCCGGGCCGCACGACCTGAAAGCCGCGCTGGAGAAGACGATTCAGCTGGTCCTGGGGCTGGAGCGCCGACTGGGCAGCGTGCTGTTCAAGGAGATCCTCGCGGTCCACTTCTCTCCCAGCCGGCCGCTGGACGACGAGTGGCGCGGGCATCGGGTGATCGTGCTGGTGGTCGAGGAGATCCAGCGCGCCCGTGCCGCCGGCGAGGCCGAGATCGCCGTCGACCCCTTCCACAGCGCCGTGTTCTTCCTGCTCGGCCTCTACGCCATGCTGACCACCACGTCGGGCTCGAAGTCGTTGCGCGACAACGCGCTCGACAATTATCTCATCACCGTGCTGCGCAGCCTGGAGCCCCGATGAGCCGCGCCGCACACCGACAGTCACGGAGACATCACCATGCTCGTCGACCTCGTTCGCATCGCCCTCGCGTGGGGCGCGGTACTGCTGATCATCGCCTTCTGGTACTGGGTCATGAAGAACATCAACACCTTCTGACCACCCGCCGCTCCCCCGCGCCCCGGAGCACGCGATGACCGCGGGCGGCGGGGCGAGGATCGAACGCAGTTGCGCCCTGACTGCTGTCGCCTTCTCCGCACGTCGACGCGAAGGCGTCCGGCTCGTCACCGGTGCACGTCGCGGGTTCGGCCTGAACTCGACCCGGCGCGTCGTGCACGTTCCGTATCCGCCCCTCGCGGCCGACTGGACCCGCACGACGCTGACCTGCGGTGTGGCACTGCAATGCGCGCCGTCGAAGGACCGCGTCGCGCGGTTCCGCCTGCACGAGCTGTCGCCGCGCGAGCTGAGCGCGCTGTCACTCGTCGAGGGCGGGGTGGCCGCGGCGTGGATCGCCGACCGGCTGCCGGGCCTGCTGCCCGAACTGCGCCGCCGCCTGCCCCGCCTCGAGATCGCCGAGCGCGATCTGGACGGCTCCGAAATGCTGGACCGCGCAATGGTTCTGGCGCGATCCCGCGATCCCCTGCCCGGCGACCCGCTGCTGGGCACGCTGCCGCTGGCCGCGCCCGGCCGCGGCGCCCTGGCGGTAGCCGCGCGGCGCACCTACGCCCGGATGCCGTGGACCTCCGCGCGCAGCGACTCCTACCGCGTCATGTCGGTCCCCGTCGGCGGCGACGGCGGCAGCCGCAACACCAACCTGCCCCCGCCGAGCCGGCCGGAGAACGAGGATCTGGAGATCCGCGCCGACCAGCGCGCCGGGTTGCCCTATCCGGAATGGAATCTGTGGACCGAGACCTTCCTGCGTGATCACGTCGCCGTGTTGGAGCGGCGGCATCCCACCCGGCCGCGGCCGGTGGCGCCGGTCTCCCCCGACATCCGCCGCTGGTTCGAACAGCGCACGCACCGCGTCGTGCGCGGCGGCCTGGAGGACGGCTGCGATCTCGACATCGACCGCTACGTCACGCATTTCGCCGACGCCCGCTGCGGCCCGGTCCCGGAACCGCGCGTATTCCGCGATCTGCTGCCGGGATTCCGCGACGTCGCCACGGCCGTGCTGCTGGACGGCAGCTCCTCCCTCGGCGTGCACGGGGGCCGGATCTTCCGGCTGGAACTGGACTGCGCGGACGCCCTGTCGCGCGCCATGACCCTCGCGCGAGAACCCCACGGCCTGTTCGTCTTCACCGGTAACACCCGGCACCGGGTCGAGGTGCGCTGCCTGCGGGACTTCGACGACACCGGCTTCGTGGACCCGGGCAGCCTGGGACTGAGCACCGGCGGCTACACCCGGCTCGGCGCGCCCCTGCGGCACCTCACCCACCGCCTGCGCGACCAGCCCGCCGAACGCCGCCTGCTGCTGGTGATCGGGGACGGCCTGATGTCCGACGAAGGATACGAGGGCCGCTACGCCTGGGCCGACGTCGCGCACGCCGTGACCGAGGCCGCCGACGCCGGAGTCTCGATCTACTACCTGGGCGTGGGACCCACCCGCGTCGATCCGCTCCCCGAGGTGTTCGGGCCGCGCCGATCACGCCGGATCCGGCGGGTGGAGGAACTACCCCGTGCGCTCGCGCACCTCCACCGCGAACTGATCGCGTCCTGACGACACCGACCGAGGAGGGCAGATGGCCACCGATCTCTACTACTCCGGCGGCACCGAGGTGCGGCTGTTCGAACAGGCCTATCGCCGACGCCTGCCGGTCATGCTCACCGGACCGACCGGCTGCGGGAAGACCCGCCTGGTCGAGCACATGGGCCGGCTGCTCGGCCGGCCGGTGGTCACCATCAGCTGCCACGACGACCTCACCAGCTCGGATCTGGTCGGCCGGTTCCTGGTCTCCGGCGGCGATGTCGCCTGGCGCGACGGTCCGCTGACCCGCGCGGTCAAGGCCGGGGCGATCTGCTACCTCGACGAGGTCGCGGAGGCCCGCCACGATTCGCTGGCGATCCTGCACTCGCTCACCGATCACCGGCGCACCCTGTACCTCGATCGCGCCGACGAGGTGGTGCCCGCGCCCGAGCCGTTCCAGCTGGTCTGCTCCTACAATCCGGCCTACCGCGGCTCGCTCAAGGAGCTGAAGCCGTCGTTCCGGCAGCGGTTCGTCACCCTCGCGATGAACTACCTGCCGCCGGACCGGGAGGCCGAGGTGGTCGTCGCGGAGTCCGGCGTCGACTCCGCCGTCGCGCGGCGACTCGTCTACTGCGCCACCATGATTCGCGAGGCGGACGCCGTCTTCCACTTCGAACCGCCGTCCACGCGCGTGCTGGTCGCCGCCGCGCGCCTGATCACCGCCGGCGCCGGCGAACGCGAGGCCGCCGAAGCCTGCGTCCTGGCGCCGCTGAGCAGCGACGGCGCCATCCATGAAGGCCTGCGGGAGATCGCGGCGGCCACCCTGCCCGCCGCGGACGAGTCGCCGGTGTAACTCAGCACAGGAGGTCCCATGAACGAACAAGATCGCCGGCGCCGCCGGGCCCTGATCGTCTTCCAGATCGCCATCTACGGATTCCTGCTCGCGATGTTCCTCATCCAATTGCAGATGTACATGACCCGGGATTGGTAGGTGCGCCATGAATATGCCGGCATTCACCGTCGGTTACGACGAACACCACGACGAGAGCCGACGCGCCCAGCGCCGGGCCGACCAATGGCTCACCGCGGGCACCGCGCTGATGGGGACGTTCATCTTCGGATTCATCGGCCTGCCGTTCTTTCTGCGCGGCGTGTGGCTGCAACGCAAGGCGCAGCGGGCGGGGCTCTCCGTGCGGCCGATCATCGTCACCCTGATCGGTTATCTCGTCATTCTCGACGCCTTTCTCAACAGCATCGGCTGGGTGCTGGATCTGTTCGCCAACCACACCCTGGTGACTCGCGTGTTCTTCACCGCGTGGGGCAATTTCGTCGACGCCGGATATTTCTGGCACTACAACGAATTGGCCATCGGCGGCGCGGGCGCGCCGGGCGAGAAGGGATGGGAGGTCGCGCTGATATTCACGGTTTTCCCGATGCGCATCGCCGCGGCCATCGCCTTCCTGCAGATGAAGCGGTGGGGGCATCAGTGGCTGATCCTCACCTGCTGGTTCGGGGTGGTGATCTGGATCGGCTACGTCGTGAACATGACCATGTACGCCGACGTGCGATTCCACGGCGTCGTGCTGCCGGTGACCGGCTGGTGGCTGTACGACATCTTCTACATCACGCCGTTCCTGGCGATTCCCTATCTCCACACCGTCAATCGCGAAATCTTCTCCGACTGACCGATTTCGGCATCCTCCGTGTTCCAGGAGAACATCATGAGTAAACAGACACCGGCCGACGACACGGCAGCGGAGCGGGAATTGCCGCTGGGGACGACGGCGCCGTTCGCGCGCATGCACACCTGGCTGCGGCGCGGCATTCTCGTCTGCCTGATCGCACTCGTCATCGAGGGCTCGCTGACCGTGCCCGCTCTCGCGCTCTGGTACGGCTGGCCGACGCTGTCGATCAGCGAGATCTGCGACGAGATGATGAAGGTCCGCTATTCCGACGACACCCTCGAATGCGAACAGGGCGATTTCACCGCACCGCCCCTGGGCGGCGAGCCCGAGGCCGCGGGCCAGACCACCGCCCGCGACCAGTGGGGCGTGCAGCCGAAACCGGAATGGAAGCGGATCGGATTCCGCGAATTGGTCCGCAATCACGACGAGCGGATCGCCCGTCAGCAAGCGCAGAACACCGGCGGGCGGTAGAACTGAGGATCACATCCACGCGGCCGCGACCGGAACCGGTTGTGCCGCACCACGGAAAGGCTGGATTGTGGTCTCGCAGGTATTCGCGACGGCGTCCGCACTGGGCATGGCTACCCGGGAGGCGGTCCGGGCCGGGCTCGACCGCGTCCTGCCCGGCGGGACCATCCCGCTGCGCATCGACGAGGTGACCGAGCGCTGGCTCGGCGACGCGCTCGGCCTGCCGCCGGGCGCACTCACCTCGGTGCAGGTACTCGACGCGCACTCCGGCACGGCCGCGCGCGCCCGGATCGCCGTCAAGAGCGAGTCCGGCGATATCCCGGCGCACCTGTTCGTGAAGCTGCCGCCCGGCAACTATCTGCAGCACGTCCTGATGAACGTCTTCGGTCTCGGCCTCCACGAGATCCTGGCCTACCGCGCACTGGGCGAACAACCACCCGTGCGGGTCCCGAAATGCTATGTCGCGCAGTCCGACCGGTTCCGGCGGCGCACCGTCCTGGTGCTCGAGGACCTCTCGGCCACGGCCCGGTTCCGCACGGTCGTCGACACCGTCACCCGGGCCGAGGCGGAGGCCGTCATCGATGCGCTGGGCGATCTGCATGCCGCGTTCTGGGACACCGACCGATTCGCGGGCGATCTGCGGCCGCTCGCCAGCCGCACGACCGCCGACATCCGCCTCGGCGACCTCATCCGCCGGCGGTTCCTGGCCGAGATCACCGGGCACAGCGCCGATCTCGTCCCGGCGGAGATGCGCCGCCAGTGCCGGATCTTCTATCAGCGCAGCGCCGACATCGACGCCTTCTGGGCCGCGCAGCCACGGACGCTGATCCACGCCGATCCGCATCTGGGCAACCTGTTCTTCACCGACGACGGCCCCGGATTCCTGGACTGGCAGATCGCGACGGCGGGCGCGGGAATCCGCGATGTCGCCTACTTCGCGACGGCCTCGGTGGAGCCCGGCCTGCTTCGCACGATCGAGCGAGATCTGGTGCGGCGGTACGTGTCCCGGCTCGAGGCCGCCGGTGTCGCCGTCGACGGCGAACGGCTCTGGACGCTGTACCGGGCCGCGATCACCGAGTTCTATCTGGCGGCCGTCTGCACCGCCGAGGCCGGTGACCGGATGCAGCCGTTCGAGGTGTCGAGGGTCGGCGTGGAGCGGGCCGTCGCCGGTGTCGCCGCGCACGACAGTTTCGAGGTGCTCACCGCACTGATCGAGGACGCCCGCGGCTGACCGCTAACGACGCTCCCCCACGTCGAATCCCGCGGCCAGGTCGCGGAACGCCTGATCCATGATGTCGGCGAGTTCCGCCCCTGGCCGCGTCAGCCAGTACTCGTACGCCGCGATCGCCACCCCGAGGGCGACGTGCGCGATCGACTGCGGAATCAGTTCGCGGGCGGGCACCCCGAGCCGCGCCGCGGCGAAATCCGCCACCACCTCGCCCCACTCCCGGAAGCGCAACGTCGAATGCGCTTGCAGGGCAGGGACCTTCAGGATCAGTTCCATCCGCTTGCGATGCCAGGGCACCTGCGCGGGGTCGAACCGGTTGAACTCCACGACCACCGTCCGCACCGCCTCCATGAGCGGCTGCTCCTCCGCGCAGCGCGCGAAATGGGCGCGCATCACCTCCAATTGCCCGCCGAAATCGCCCCACACGACGTCGTTCTTGGACTCGAAGTAGCGGAAGAAGGTGCGCTTGCTGATGCCCACCGCCGCCGCGATGTCCTCCACGGTGGTCGCCTCGAACCCGTCGCGTTCGAACAGCTCGAAGGCCGCCCGCTCCAGCTCGACGGCATTCGTCGAGCGCCGCCGACCTGGGCGGTTGGCGGGTGCGCCGCTTGCGGCCGATCTTTTTTCCGCCATCACCCTTCCAATTTGTCACCCGGTGTCATTATGCTGGCGGTCACACCCGTCCGACCCGACTCCACAGGAGGAGCCATGAGCGACCAGACCGCCCACCGAACAGTAGTCGCCGACAACGACGCCCTCGTCGAGGAAGACCTGCTCGTCGAGGATGTCTCGATCGACGGCATGTGCGGTGTCTACTGACCCGGCGGCGTTCGACCCGGCCCTGCCTTACCGTCTGGCGGGGTCGGTGTCGCTGCGGCCCGAACCCTTCGGAGCGCTGGTCTACGACTTCGAGACCCGGCGACTCTCCTTTCTGAAGACGCCACTGCTGGTCACGGTGGTGCGCGAACTCGACCGGCACCCCGACGTGCTGAGCACCCTGGACGCGGCCGAGGTCCCCGCCGCCGACCGCGACCGCTATCTGCGTGCCCTCGCCGGACTGTGCGAATCGGGCATTCTCCGCTCCCGTACCGCCCGCTGAACGCGAACAGGACGACCCATGAAACTGGTGGAACACTTCGAATATGGCCTCGACTCACCGATCTGCCTGACGTGGGAGTTGACCTACGCCTGCAACCTGGCCTGCGAACACTGCCTGTCGTCATCGGGCCGCCGCGACCCGCGCGAGCTGACCACGGCCGAATGCAAGGCGGTCATCGACGAGTTCCAGCGGATGCAGGTCTTCTATGTCAACATCGGCGGCGGTGAGCCCACCGTCCGCTCGGACTTCTGGGAACTGGTGGACTACGCCGTCGATCATCAGGTCGGAGTCAAGTTCTCCACCAACGGTGTTCGCCTCACCCCCGAGCGCGCGCGGAAGCTGGCCGGGTCCGACTACATCGATGTGCAGATCTCCATCGACGGCGCGACCGCCGAGGTCAACGACGCGGTCCGCGGGCAGGGATCGTTCGCCACGGCCTATCGCGCGATGGAGAACCTCGCCGCCGCCGGCTTCGAGAACTTCAAGATCTCGGTCGTCATGACCCGCCACAACGTGGGCCAGCTGGACGAATTCAAGGCCATCGCCGACCGTTTCGGCGCGCAGCTGCGCATCACCCGCCTGCGCCCGTCCGGACGCGGCGCCGACGTCTGGAACGATCTGCACCCCACCGCCGACCAGCAGTTGCAGCTCTACGACTGGCTGGTCGCCAACGGCGAGGGCGTACTCACCGGGGACTCCTTCTTCCACCTCAACGCGCTGGGCTCCGATCCGCTGCCGGGGCTGAACCTGTGCGGCGCGGGCCGCGTGGTCTGCCTGATCGACCCGGTCGGCGACGTCTACGCCTGCCCGTTCGCCATCCATGACGAGTTCCTCGCCGGAAATGTCCGCGACACAGGCGGTTTCGAGAGCGTTTGGCGGACCTCGGAACTGTTCACCCGGCTGCGCGCCCCGCAGACCGGCGGCAGCTGCGCGTCGTGTTCGGCCTACGACTCCTGCCGCGGCGGCTGCATGGCCGCGAAATTCTTCACCGGCCTCCCGCTCGACGGCCCGGACCCCGAATGTGTGCGCGGCAACGCCGAATCCGCGCTCGCGGCGGTCGGCGCGCGGCCCGAACCCGACAAGGACCACTCCCGCACGGGCGCCCGGCGGGCGGTCACCCTCGGCATGCCCTCGACCCGCCCCGTCGCGACCCCCGACCGGGCCTGCGACACCAGCCCGCTGGCCGGGCTCCGGTAAGCCGTTATCAGACAAGGACTTTCACGATGGCAAGCACGAAAGACTGGTTCGAGTCCGTTGCCGAGGCGCAGCGGCGGGCGAAGAAACGCGTCCCCAAATCGGTATATCTGGCGCTGCTGGCGGGTTCCGAGGCCGGCGTCACGCTCGACGACAATGCCGCGGCCTTCACCGAACTCGGCTTCCGCCCGCACATCGCCGACCTGCCCGCCACTCGCGACCTGTCCACCACCGTACTGGGACAGGAGATCTCGCTGCCGGTGATCTGCTCGCCGACCGGTGTGCAGGCCGTCGACCCGGAGGGCGAGGTCGGCGTGGCCCGCGGCGCGGCGCAGTCGGGCACCGCGCTGGGGCTGTCCTCGTTCGGTTCCAAGCCGGTGGAGGAGGTCGTCGCCGCCAACGACAAGACGTTCTTCCAGGTGTACTGGCTCGGCGACAAGGACGCGATGACCGCGCGTCTCGAGCGCGCCCGCGCGGCCGGAGCCAAGGGCGTCATCGTGACCCTGGACTGGGTCTTCGCCTCGGCCCGCGACTGGGGCAGCCCGGCGCTGCCGGAACGGATCGACGTCAAGACCGCGCTGAGCTTCGCACCGCAGGTACTGGCGCGGCCCGGCTGGCTGTGGCGGTTCGCGCGCTCCGGGCGTCTGCCCGATCTGACCACCCCGAACCTGGTGCCGCGCGGTGAGCAGGGCCCGACCTTCTTCGGCGCGTACGGCGAATGGATGGGCACCTCGCCGCCCACCTGGAACGACCTCGCCTGGCTGCGGCAGCAGTGGGACGGGCCGTTCCTGGTCAAAGGCATCGGCCGGCCCGACGACGCGAAGCGCGCCGTCGACATCGGCGCCACCGCGATTTCGGTCTCCAATCACGGGGGCAACAATCTCGACTCCACGCCCGCGACCATCCGGCTGCTGCCCGGGATCGCCGGGGCCGTCGGCGATCAGGTGGAGGTGCTGCTCGACGGCGGCGTCCGGCGCGGCGGTGACGTCGTCAAGGCGCTCGCCCTCGGCGCGCGCGCCGTGATGATCGGCCGCCCCTACCTGTGGGGCATGGCCGCTGCCGGGTCGCACGGGGTGCACAACGTGCTGGAGGTGCTGCGCCAGGGCATCGACTCGACGCTCTACGGCCTCGGGCACTCGTCGATACACGACCTGGGTCCGGACGACGTCGTGATTCCCGACGGGTTCACCCGGGGACTCTGATGTCCGACGCGCCCGTCGCCCTCGTCACCGGCGCCGCTCGCGGGATCGGCGCGGCGACCGTGCACCGGCTCGCGGGCGCGGGCTGGCGGGTCGTGGCGATCGACCGCTGTGCCGACGATCCACTGGTGCCGTACCCGCTCGGCACCCGGGAACAGTTGCGCGCGGTGGCGGGAGCGCATGACGGAACCGTGGTCGACGAGGTGGCCGACGTGCGGGACGTGGCCACGTTGATCGAGATCGTGCGGCGGGCGGAAGAACGGTTCGGCCGCGTCGACGCGGCCGTCGCGGCAGCGGCAGTGGTCACCGGCGGCGGGCGGCCGCTGTGGGAGACCGGCGGTCGCGACTTCGAGCCGATGTTCGAGGTCGGGGTGCACGGAGTCGCGAATCTCGCTCGGGCCGTGGTGCCCGCGCTGTTGCGGCGGCCCGCGCCGCGGACGGGCCGGTTCGTCGCGCTCGCCTCGGTGGCGGCGCATCACGGCATGTGGCAGCTGGCGGGGTACAACGCCGCCAAGCACGCGGTGGTCGGGCTGGTCAAGGGGCTCGCCCACGATCTGCGGGGCACCGGGGTCACCGCGGTCGCCGTCTCCCCCGGTTCGACTCGCACCGATCTGCTGGCCGAATCCGCGCGACTCTACGACCTCGACAGCGTCGACGACTTCGCCGGGCACCAATTGCTCGACCGGATTCTGGAGCCGCGGGAGGTGGCGGCCGTGGTCGCCTGGCTCTGCGCACCCGAATCCGCCTGTGTCACAGGCAGTGTCGTTCATGCCGACGGGGGATTCATGCCATGAGGGTGCGGCTGGATCCCGGTGTCCGGCGCTTCGCGGACGGTCGGCTCCTGCTCGGCGGGTCACCGACCCGGCTGCTGCGAC
>NZ_JARWOP010000313.1 GCF_029868745.1 Nocardia wallacei
GGCGGGGGGCCCCCCCCCCCCCCCCGCTCGCTCACACGTCAATGTTTCTCCCCTCGGGGGGCCTCCTCCGGGGGGCGGCCGCCCCCCCCCCCCCCCCCCGCGTTTCGGTTTTCGGGTGGCCGCCGAGGCGCCCGGACCGACCTGAGACAATGTGCGGGCCGCCATCGGCGGCCGAGCATGTCACGAGAAACGGAGTTTTCGCTTGAGCACGTCCGAGTCTGATGGCGGTACCCACGAGCCCTCCGTGGTTACGCAGGCTGCCGCCTCCGGGCCTGGCGCGGGTACCGCGGCGACGACCGTGCTGATCACCGTCACCGGTCCCGACAAGCCGGGCGTGACCTCGGTACTGCTGACCGCGTTGGCGCGCAACGGCGTGAGCCTGCTCGACGTCGAACAAGTCGTGATTCGCGGCCGACTGACCCTCGGCGTTCTGGTGAGTTGCCCTCGCGATCCGGAGGATCTGCAGGATCAGCTCGAGGACGCCATGGCCACGGTCGGCATGCAGGTCGACGTCGAGATCGGCGCGAATTCGGTGAGCGGCGCCCGGCTCTCGACCCACGCGGTGGTGGTGCTCGGCAGTCCCGTGACGGCGCGGGCGTTCAGCGTGATCGCGCGCAAGCTGGCCGAGCAGAACGTCAACATCGACTCGATCCGCGGCATCGCCGACTATCCGGTGATCGGTCTGGAATTGATGGTGACCGCGCCGACCGACCCGGCGGCGGAGACGGCGATGCGCACCGTGCTGTCGGTGGTGGCGGCGAAGGAGAACGTCGACGTCGCTGTCGAGCGCGCGGGTCTGGCGCGACGGGCCAAGCGGCTCATCGTGTTCGACGTCGACTCCACCCTCATCCAGGGCGAGGTGATCGAGATGCTGGCCGCGCACGCCGGCGTCGAGGACGAGGTCCGCAAGGTCACCGAGGCGGCGATGCGCGGCGAGATCGACTTCGCGGAATCGTTGCGGCAGCGGGTCGCGACGCTGGCCGGGCTGGACGAGGCGGTTATCGATGAGGTCGCCGAGGTCATCGAGCTGACGCCGGGCGCCCGCACCACGATCCGCACGCTGCGGCGGCTCGGCTTCCGCTGCGGCGTGGTGTCCGGGGGTTTCCGGCAGGTGATCGAACCGCTGGCGCACGACCTGGAACTGGACTTCGTGCAGGCCAATACGCTCGAGGTGGTCGGCGGCAAGCTGACCGGCAAGGTGATCGGCGAGATCGTGGACCGGCCCGGAAAGGCCGTGGCGCTGCGCCGTTTCGCCGCCGAGGCCGGGGTGCCGATGGAGCAGACCGTCGCGGTCGGCGATGGCGCCAACGACATCGACATGCTCAACGCGGCCGGGCTGGGCATCGCGTTCAACGCCAAGCCCGCACTGCGCGAGGTCGCCGACGCCGCGCTCTCGCACCCGTATCTGGATGCCGTGCTGTTCATTCTCGGTGTCACCCGCGACGAGGTGGAGGCCGCCGACGCTCGCGACGGGCTGCTGCGCCGGGTGCCGTTGACCTGAGTCTCCGTGAACGATTGCGAGAGCAGGGATTAGCTGGATGATCGCTCCGGCGCGGTGAAGATCGGCCGATGCGTGCCGCCGATACAGTCTGCCCTGAGTTTGCTCGAACGCCGGAACGATGACTGGAGAACAACGTGCGGATGCCCCTGCTGGTGTTGGTGTCGGGCCTCGCGCTGGTCGCGTGCGGAAACGATGATTCGGGGAACGCGGCGACGGATTCCGCTACGCCGCAGCCGGTTTCGTCGGACGTCCGGATCCCGCTCGGCGGGACGGCTCGCGTGCCTGTCCCGGCCGATGCCCGGATGGTGATCCTGGTCCCCTCCGCGTGGGGCGAGGCCGCCTCCGCGCTGCGCTGCACCGCTGTCGACACGACCACCGGACAGCAAGCCGGACTGCACCCGGCTCCCGCCGATCCCGGCGCCGCCGACTGGGTATCGCTGTGGGCGATCTCGGCGGCCCCGACGGCGACGCTGGAGATCGGCTGCACCGACCCGCAATCGAAGGTGCCCGCGGACGGTGTGCGGGACATCCGGGTGGAGCCGCGCGGCGCCTCCCCATCGCCCCCGGAGGCCGGGACGCCACTGACCGTCACCGGCGACTCCGACGGCAAGGAAATATCGCTCGCGCCCGGCCGCCGGCTCGAGGTGTCGCTCGCGGCCAACCCGAGCACCGGCTACCAATGGGAGCTGGACCCCCTCGACCCCGCCGTCCTCCAACAGACCGGCGACCCGGAATACCGCTCCGCCCCGGGCGCCGACACCGCCGTCGGCGTAGGCGGCACCTCGATCTGGCACTTCGTCGCCATAGCCCCCGGCAAGACCGAACTGCGCCTCGCCAACGCCCGCCCCTGGGAGCCGGGAATCGAACCAGCACAACGCTTCACCCTCCACGTGACCGTCACCGACTAACCCGCAAGCCACCATCCGCAGCGGGTCTTGACGTGACGGTCGCACGGTGGGCGGTGCTGGGTGATGGGAATTTCGGGGTGGGTGCGCTCGCTGTAGGGGCGGGGCGTTCGTCGGGCGGCGATACGCTGAGCAGGGTTGTTCGCGTGATCGGAGTGAGGGTTGGGTGTGGTGGGCGTACGGGGAGCCCTGGGATGACCGATTCGGTTGATGCCGTGACGCGCGGGCTGGACGCGGGATTCATCGCGCGGCACGCGGAATTGGCGCAGGGATACGGCGGTGGCGGCGACCCGGACGACCCCGCGCTGGTGCAGGCGATGCAGATGGTGCTGCACGTGCCCAAGGTCGACCCGCCGGAACGCAGCGCCCTGCTGGCGGCCGCCGCCACGGCGGTGGTGCGGCTGTGCCTGGACCCGCGGGTCGGTCCGGACGGGGAATGGGCCGACCGCTACCTGACGTGGAAGCGCTCCCGCATCCGCAAGGTAGCTCGGCGGGCGAGGGGCGCCCAGTGGCTGGCCGCGGGCGAGGTCGACGGCGTGACCGTCGAGGTCGGCGGGGCGCAGGCGCGTGCCCTGGTGCCCGGACCGGTCGGTGATATCGACCCGCGTATCCGGAAACTCCAGATCGGCGGCACCGACCTCGAGCCCGACGAGCCAGGTCCGCCCGATCCGGAACTTCCGGTGCTATGGGTGAATTCGGATCTGGGTATGACTGTGGGCAAGGCCGCCGCACAGGTCGGGCACGCGAGCATGCTGCTGGCCGGTGCGCTGCCGGTGGAGTGGGCCTACGCCTGGTCACTGCGTGGCTTCCGGTGTTCGGTCCGCGACGCCGGTCCGCGGCAGTGGTCGGCGTTGTGCGACGAGGTTCGCCAGGGTTCGGCGACCGCCGTCCGCGACGCCGGTTTCACCGAGGTGGCGCCGGGTTCGACGACGGTGATAGCCGTCCCGCCCGGCACCGCGCCGGCGGCCTGACGTACCTGCGCCGAGCGGTCGACGCGGCGGCGTGATTGCGGCAGTATCGGGGCACGACTCGCGGAGGTGCGACGGATATGACGACACTGTGGATAGTGCTCGGTATCTGGGTCGTGTGCTCGATTCCGGTGGCATTGCTGCTGGGCCGATTGTTCCGCCGCCCGCGTCCGCGCCCCGGTAGGAGTCCCGAATCACACCGTCACGACGACGATTTGGCACGCGGCCGGCCGCGCGGCCGACTATGACACTTAAGGTGCAAACCGACCACGTTGGGCGCGGTTCGAAGGCGTGGGCCAAGATGGAGCCCGTGCCGCAACCGGATCCCGATCTGCTCATCGACTTCAACGAGGTGACTGTCCGGCGCTCGGGTCACACCCTGGTGGGTCCCGTCAGCTGGCAGGTGGAACTAGACGAACGCTGGGTCGTGCTCGGCCCCAACGGCGCCGGCAAGACCTCACTGCTGCGGATGGCCGCCGCCGAGGTTCATCCGACGTCGGGCACGGCCAACCTCCTGGGCGAGGTGATAGGCCGGACCGACCTCACCGAACTGCGCCCGCGCATCGGGATGTCGTCGGCGGCCGTCGCCAGCCGGGTGCCGCTCGACGAGAAGGTTTGTGACCTGGTGGTGTCCGCGGGTTACGCGGTGATCGGGCGCTGGCGCGAGGAGTACGCCGACATCGACACCGACCGTGCCATCGACATGCTGGAAAGCCTGGGGGCCGAACATCTTTCCGACCGCGCCTACGGCACCCTGTCGGAGGGCGAGCGCAAGCGGGTGCTGATCGCGCGGGCCCTGATGACCGATCCGGAGCTGCTGCTGCTCGACGAGCCGGCCGCGGGCCTGGACCTCGGCGGCCGCGAGGAACTGGTCGAGAAGCTCGGCGATCTCGCGGCCGACCCCGACGCCCCGGCGACGGTGCTCGTCACCCATCACGTCGAGGAGATCCCGCCCGGCTTCACCCACGCGCTGCTGCTGAACGAGGGCAGCGTGGTGGCCCAAGGGCTGCTGGAGGAGGTGGTGACCGCGGAGAACCTCAGCGAGGCCTTCCGCCAGTCGATCACCCTCGACCGCATCGACGGCCGCTACTTCGCCCGCCGCTCACACCGCTTCGGCCGCCACCGCCACCGCCGCGGCTGAACGGGCTCGCGACCTTGCCTGCGCTCACCGCCGTGAGTGCACGAGATCGGCGTTGCACCGGTTTGTCTGCGTTCACTGCTGTGAGTGCACGGGATCGGCGTTGCACCGACCTTGCCTGCGCACACCGCCGCGAGTGCACGGGATCGAACCGGCCTGCCTGCGCTTGTCCGGCCGGGCTTGGGCCTATCGGCTGCGGACATCTGGACGGCTGGGTGGGTTTTGTACGGCGCATACCTGTCGGCGGGTGGCGACCAAGCAGGCGTTAGGGTGCGAGATGTGAGCGAGACTGTTGCCGAGCCCGATTCGACGCCGCCGGAGCCGAGGGACGCGTCCACGGTGATGCTGGTGCGCGACGGCGCGTCCGGTCCCGAGGTGTTCCTGCAGCGGCGGGTGCAGGCGATGGCGTTCGCCGCGGGGATGACGGTGTTTCCCGGCGGCGGGGTGGACCCCTCCGACGCCCAGGCCGAAATCGCCTGGGCCGGACCCGATCCGGTGTGGTGGGGCCGGCGGTTCGGCACCGACGCGGCACGAGCGCAGGCGCTGGTGTGCGCCGCGGTCCGCGAGACGTTCGAGGAGTGCGGGGTGCTGCTCGCGGGACCGACCGCCGACACCGTCGTCTCCGACACCGCCGTCTATCGCGAGGCCCGCGGGCGACTGGAACGCCGGGAACTGTCGCTGGGAACCTTTCTCGCCGAGGCGAACCTGGTATTGCGCGCGGATCTGCTGCGGCCCTGGGCGAACTGGATCACGCCGATCGTCGAGGAACGCCGCTACGACACCCGGTTCTTCGTCGCCGTGCTGCCGACCGGCCAGCGCGCCGACGGTGCGACGTCCGAGGCGCACGAGGTCGCCTGGCGCACGCCCGCCGAATCCCTGCGGCGCTGGCGCGCGGGCCACGACGTGCTGCTCCCGCCGACCTGGTCACAGCTGGTGATCCTCGGCGAATTCGATTCCACCGCAGACATTCTCGCCGCCGATCCGGTCATCGAGCCGATCCAGCCCGTGCTGGGAACGCTCGACGGCAAGCCCAGACTGCAATTCCCGCACAACGACCGCTATTTCGCCGATCTGCCCGACGCCTCCCGGCTCCAAGGCTCGCGCCGTCCGAGCTGAGTGGCGTCCCGCCGGTTCGGGTCCGCCCCACCGCCTCCGGAGCGGGCGTCGTTGCCCAGTAGGCTCCTGCCCCGTGGCCGAATACGTGACCGTGGACCGCGCCGAAGCGGGGATTGCCGTGCTGCGCTTCGCGCGGCCGCCGCTGAACCTGATCGACGTGCAGTCGGCGCTGGAGCTGGCCGAGGCCGCCGACCGGATCGCGGGGGACCCCGAGGTGCGGGCGGTGCTCGTCTACGGGGACGAGCGCGTGTTCAGCGCGGGAGACGAACTGGCGGAACTGGCCCGGCTCTCTCCCGACCAGGCGCGGGCCGTCGCCGGTGACCTGCAGCGGGCGCTCGGCTGCCTGGCCCGGCTGCCGCAGCCGACCGTCGCCGCGATCAGCGGGTACGCGCTCGGCGCCGGACTGGAACTGGCCCTGGGCGCCGATCGCCGGATCATCGGCGACAACGTCAAGCTCGGCCTGCCGCAGATCCACGCGGGCCTGATCCCCGTCGCCGGAATCCGGCGGCTGAGCCTGCTGATCGGTCCGGCCCGCGCCAAGGACCTGGTGTACACCGGTCGTTTCGTGGAGCCCGAGGAGGCCGCGGCACTCGGCCTGGCCGACGAGATCGTCGCCCCCGACGACGTCTACACCGCCGCCCTGCGCTGGGCGCGGCGCTTCACCGAGGGCCCGGCCCGTGCGCTCGCCGCCGCCAAACGGGTCTTCGAGGCCGGTACGCACGGCCACGATCGGGCCCGCGCCGAGTGGTCGGAGCTGTTCGAAACCGAAGACCGCAGCATAGGAACACGTTCCTATTCGGCGTCGGGTCCGGGTTCCGCCGAATTCGTGGGCCGCTGATCTCGGCCCGCCGATCGCTCGAGTACGCTAGCGGACCATGACCGCACGTCCTGCTGACGACCCCGCGCCGAACCCGCACGCCACCGAGGCGGAGGTCCAGGCGGCGCTTGCCGACAACAAGCTGGCCCAGGTGCTGTATCACGACTGGGAAGCGGAGACCTACGACGACAAGTGGTCGATCTCCTACGACGAGCGTTGCATCGAGTACGCCCGTGGCCGCTTCGACGCGGTCGCGCCGAACGCGCCGCTGCCGTACGAACGCGCCCTGGAACTCGGCTGCGGCACCGGCTTCTTCCTGCTGAACCTGATGCAGGCCGGAGTCGCGAAACGCGGCTCGGTCACCGACCTGTCCCCGGGCATGGTGAAGGTGGCGCTGCGCAATGCCGAGCACCTCGGCCTGGAGGTGGACGGCCGGGTCGCCGACGCGGAGACCATCCCGTACGAGGACGACACCTTCGATCTCGTCGTCGGGCATGCCGTGCTGCACCACATTCCGGACGTGGAATTGGCGCTGAAGGAGTGCCTGCGGGTGCTCAAGCCGGGCGGGCGATTCGTCTTCGCGGGCGAGCCGACCACGGTGGGCAACCTGTACGCCCGCAAGCTGGGCCAGGTCACCTGGAAGGTCACCACCGAGGTCACCAAGCTGCCGTTCCTGCGGGAGTGGCGGCGTCCGCAGGAGGAACTCGACGAGTCCTCGCGCGCGGCCGCGCTGGAGGCCGTCGTCGACCTGCACACCTTCGATCCGGCTCAGCTGGAGGGCATCGCCCGCGCGGCCGGCGCCACCCAGGTGCACGCCGAGACCGAGGAGTTCGCCGCCGCCCTGTGGGGCTGGCCGGTGCGCACCTTCGAGGCCGCCGTCCCCGCCGAGAAGCTCACCTGGCGCTACCGGCTCGCGCAGTACCGCGCCTGGCTGGGCTTGAGCTGGGTCGACGAGCGCGTCCTCAAGCACATCGTCCCCCGCCGCTTCTTCTACAACGCCATGATCACCGGCGTGAAGCCGCTCGCCTCCGGGAAGTAGTGCGTCCCAGCATCATTCGCCCGATAGGTGGGCCGTGAACGTGCCGTCGCGCCGCTCTCGGGAGGAAGGACTGTCGGGAGCTGCGGTCGCCCGGCTGGTGCGGATCGGCATCGGAAGTGGTTCGGCGGCTTCAGGGGCTGTGGAATCGGCGGAGAGAAGCGGGCAGGAGTGGACCGCAGCGGGACATCGGAGTGACTCGGTGAGTGGGTACGCGCCCGGTGGCTGGTCGGCCGTCGCGGAGGGAAAGCGGTAATGGGGTATCGGTTCTCGCCGGACGATGTCGCCTATTTGCGTAGTGGCCCTGGGTGTTCCGCATTGGGAGAGGTGGAGCGGCTCGCGTTGACGGCGGGGTCGCTGGTGGGCGATCTGGAGCGGGCGCGGCGTGACCACGGGGAGCGGGCGGCGGCACTCGTGGAGACCGTACGGTTGCGGCGGCGGGCCGCGGCGAAGCTGGAGCGGCCGGGGGAGTGGCTGCTTTCCGACGACGCCCTGCAACAGGCCACGCCGAGTGTGGTCGCGCGACACCGCGCACAGCGGCTGGCGGGCCGGGCCGTCCACGACGTGACCTGTTCGATCGGCGCGGAACTCGTTGCGCTGCAACAGGTCTGCCCGGCGGTGATCGGCAGCGACCTCGACGACGTCCGGCTGGCCATGGCCGCGCACAACCTGTCCGGGTCCGGGAACGTGCTGCTGGCCCGGGCCGACGCGCTCGCTCCGTGTACTTCCGGCACCGTGGTCGTCGCCGACCCGGCCCGGCGCGCGGACGGCCGCCGCACGCACGATCCCGCCAAGCTGCAACCGCCGCTGCCGGACCTGCTCGACGTCTATCGCGGCCGGGATCTGGTCGTGAAGTGTGCTCCCGGACTGGATTTCGACAGTGTCGCGCCGCGCGGGACATGGGACGGCGAGGTGGAACTGGTCTCGCTGGACGGCGCTGTCCGGGAAGCCTGCCTGTGGTCGGCGGGCCTCGCCGAACCGGGCGTCACCCGCCGCGCCACGGTACTCGGCTCCGATGGTTCCTCCTGGTCCCTCACCGACGCCGAACCCGACGACATCCCCGACCGTGCGCCCGGCGAGTGGATCATCGATCCCGACGGCGCGGTGGTGCGCGCCGGACTGGTCCGCCACTACGCGGCGAAACACGCTCTGTGGCAATTGGATCCACGTATCGCCTACCTCACCGGCGACAGCGTCCCCGACGGCGTGCGCGGCTTCCGCGTCATCGACCGCCTCGACTTCCGCGAGAAGCCCCTCCGCGCCGAACTGCACCGCCGCGACTGCGGCGCACTGGAAATCCTCACCCGCGGAGTAGATCTCGACCCGGACGCCCTACGCGCCCGGCTCAAACCCCGCGGCACGCACCCCTACACGTTGGTGATCACCCGAATAGGCCGCGCCCCTACGGTTTTCCTCTGTGAGACTCCGCCGCCCCGTTGAGTCGCCGTTCTACTCGTCCGGCTTGAACGCGAACAGCTCGCCGATGCGGGTCGTCACGACCACATCGCCGTTGGCGCTCACCGCGGTGCCGACGGTCGTGCCCTGGGCGCCGGGGAGGGCCATGGAGGCGAGGGTATTGCCGTCGCTGGTGTCGAAGGTGACCAGGCTCAGCGAGTCGCCGAGCGGGGCTACCGCGTAACCGGTGTTTCCGGCGGTCTGTACCGGCCGGCCGCGCAGTGGCAGATCCTTACGCTCCCAGGCGATCTCGGCGCTGTCGCCGTTGTCGCGCAGCGCCAGCAGGTGGCCTTCGTCGCCGCCGGGGATCAGCAGCCCGTCCTGCGCCGAGACCGCGCCCTGGGGCGCGAAGCCCAGCGGCTGCGTCCATTTCGTGTGCCCGTCGGCGGCGTCGACGGCCAGCAGGCGGCCGCTGTTGTCGCCGACGTACACCGTCTCGCCGTCGCCGGACAGGGTCGGGCTGGTGGCGCTGCCGTCGGTGAGGATGTCGACGCTCCACTCCTGCCGGATCTGCTTGTCCGCGTAGCGCAGCGCGACCAGCGCGCCGGTGGTCGCGCCGGGCCGTCGCACGGTGAGATAGAAGCGGCCGGAGTTCTGTTCCAGCGCCGACACATTCGCGACCGGGCACTGCGGACCGCCGGTGGGGCAGTCGCCGACGCCCTCGCCGTCCGGCGGCCGCGGCAGGCCCGGTTGGCGCAGGAAGTCGGGCTCGCCCAGGGTTTGGAAGGTGGCGGCCGCCAGATTCCCGGTCTGCCGTTCGACCACATCGATCTGTCCGGACTGGGTCACCGACAGCACGTTGCCGTCGCTGGTGAACTGCACCGACACCGGCACGCCCGCGACCGGGGTGCGCCAGCGCGGCTGTCCGAGCGCGTTGAAGGAGAACAGGCCGCCGTTGTCGCCGACGTAGACGTTGTCCAGCCCGTCGACCGCCGCGCCCGCCGCGGCGACGTCCGGCCCCATGGCATTGCAGAACCGCTTGCGGCCCGTCGGCATCTGCAGGGACACGATCGCGCCGGTGACGCCTGGCGTGCCGACACAGTCGGTAGCGAGGCGCGTGGTGACGAACATCTGCCCGCCGGGTCCGATGATTGTCGGCGTCGCCGCCGGTCCGCCGAGCGGCCGGGCCCAGCGCGCGACCAGGTGCCGCGACCCGGTGACCGGGCTGGCGCCGCTGTTGCGGGCGTCGTGATACGCCACCGGCCAGCCCTTGCCGGGGCCCACCTTGATGTCGTCCAATGTGGTGCTGCCGCATCCGGTCAGCGCGAGCAGGCCGCAGGCGCCCGCCAGCGCGGCCGCTCGGCGCGCGGTACGTCGTGCGCGCGCGGGACGGCGCGACGCCGCGCGGTGGTCTGTGGCTGTCCCCCGGTCGTGCTCGCTGCGCGGGGATCGCCGGTTGCCGCTTCGCACCTGCTGGACTCCCATCTGCTTGTACGGGCCTGCACGAGACTAGAACATCGACCCCGCTACCACCGGGCTGGGTGAGCCCGGCCGCGACCGTGTCCGCCGCCGGAATTTCTCCGAGGGCAGCGGGTGCCCGGGCGCGGGGCGAAAGTACCCTGGTACCTCGACGACGACACCGCTGGACGACCGCGGTCGCCCGCTGGACTCTAGGGAGCAAAGTTCGTGACGAGCATGTGGGGCGCACCGTTGCACTCGCGATGGCGGGGGTCGCGCCGGCGGGACCCCGAGCAGGCGCGTTTCCTGACCATGGCATCGCTGCGCTGGGTGCTCGCCAACCGCGCCTACACCCCCTGGTACCTGGTGCGGTACTACCGGTTGTTCAAGTTCCGGCTGAGCAATCCGCACATCGTGCTGCGCGGCATGGTCTTCCTGGGCAAGCGGGTGGAGATCCACGCGACGCCGGAGCTGAGCCGCATGGAGATCGGCAAGTGGGTGCACATCGGCGACGGCAACGCCATCCGCTGCCACGAGGGCTCGCTGCGCATCGGCGACAAGGTGGTGTTCGGCAAGGACAATGTCGTCAACACCTACCTCGACATCGAGATCGGCGAATCCACGCTGGTCGCCGACTGGTGCTATATCTGCGACTTCGACCACCGCATGGACGACATCACGTTGCCGATCAAGGACCAGGGCATCGTGAAGAGTCCGGTGCGCATCGGCCCCGACACCTGGATCGCGGCCAAGGTGACCGTGCTGCGCGAGACCCGGGTCGGCCGCGGCTGCGTGCTCGGCGCGCACGCGGTGGTCAAGGGCGACATCCCCGATTACGGCATCGCCGTCGGCGCGCCCGCGCGAGTGGTCAAGAACCGCAAGGAGGCGTGGGAGGCCGGAGCGGCGGAGCGCGCGAAGTACCTGGCGGCGCTGGAGGACATCGAGCGCAAGAAGAACGGGGTCGGCGCGCCGCAGGCCGGCTGACACTCCGAACCTGTCGGAGGTCGCGAGTACGGTCTGCCCCATGAACCGGTACGCCGCCCTGCTACGCGGGATCATGCCCAGCAACCCGAACATGCGCAACGAGAAGTTGCGGAGCGTGTTCGAGGGGCTGGGCTTCGAGGCGGTGGGCTCGGTACTGAGCAGCGGCAACGTGGTGTTCGGCAGTCCCGAATCCGATGCTGCCGCACTGGAATCACGCATCCAGAAGGCACTGAACGCCGAGCTGGGAATCGGCGGCGGCACCATCCTCCGCAGCCGTGCGGAGCTGCGCGCACTGGTCGATTCCGACCCCTTCCCGGGGCTGACCCACGGGCGCGGCACCTACCTCACGGTGACATTCCTGAAAGACCGCGCGGCGGCCGCACCGGACGCGCTCCCGGCGGGCCTGGCTCCCGCGGTACGCATCGTGGGGTACGACGAGGCGGCCGCGGCCGTGCTCGCCGTCATCGACAACACGGCGAGCACCACGCCCGATCACATGGCGTGGCTGGAAACCGTGTACGGCAAGGACATCACCACCCGTACCTGGCTGACGGTGCAGAAGGTACTGGCGAAGCTCTGACGCCTCGCCCGCGATATCCCCTCCGGCAACAGCTTTCGGGGACGTAGACATCGGCCGGTCCGGGCGGACCGATGGGAACACGGCCGGTACGGCGTGTAATCGATGATTGCCGAGGAGTGCACCTCGGGGGGCCGCGATCGATTCTCGATCGCGGATAGCGGTTGACCACTCATATCCATCGGGAATCGCAGGGGGAATCACGATGAAGGCCGTTCCGCGTGCTCTGCGCGCCATGCTCATCCTCACCATGTCCGCTCTCGTGGCCGGTTCCACCGCAGCCGCCACCCCGGCAACCGCCGAACCGGTCCCACCCTCACTACTGACCACCCCGAAACAGCTGAGCGTGAACACGCACGGCTCGATCCGCCAAGTCATTCCCGCCCAGGCGATTCCGGCCCCACCGACCCGAGGCGACGACCCGACCCGCCTGGACAGCCCTGGGTATTCGGCCGCCCCTGGGGTTTCAGTGGGTCCTGGTGGTCCGGTTAGCCATGGATATTTGGAGGGGGGTTCGATCGTCCCTGACGCTTCGGGTGGCCCCGGGGCCGCGGCGGCGCATGCCGGTGGGATCAAGCAATTGTTCGGTGCCGCAGGCGATCTCGTCGTGGCGACGGTGTCGAAGCGAGCGGGTGGCAGCACGGTGCGGCTTGCTCAGCGGATCGCGGGCATCCCCGTCGACGGCGCCCGTGTCGCACTGGCGCTGCGGGCCGACGGCAGCCTGTTGTCCGCGACAGGTGCGCTGTCGGAACGCACGAGCGGCGAATATTCGCCGGACGGAACCGTGCCCAGCGCCGCCGCGCGCCGGAGCGCCGTGGCGCAGGCGTCCGACCTGTCGAGGCGGCCCGCCGAAGAGGTACGGATACACGCGGAATCGGCGTCATGGTTCGACCCGACCCTCACAGACGACGGTGGTGAAAGCGACACTGACGCCGTCGACGGCCATGGCCACGGTCCCGACCACCGAGACCGCTGCGATGAGCGTGCGGGCCACGGAGAGGGGTGTGACCGGGTGCGCAAGGCCGTCGAGGCCGTCCGCATCCCGCTGCTCGCGAACCGGGTCTGAGGCTCCGGCCCGCCACGGGCCGGATTTCGCCCGCTTCGCCGCGGGCGTCGATTGGTAATATCTCCCGCAACCGAGAGGACCCCCAGTGACCACTGCCCCACTCGAAGACCGCGTGACCAACCTGGAGCGGCTGTCCGCCACCAATGCGTCCGCCTCCCAGGTGGCAGAACTCCGCGTCCGAGCCGACCAACGCCACGATGCCGTCCTGGAAGAATTCGGCCTGGTCCGCGGCGACATCGCCGCCCTCCAACAGGACGTCTCGGCGATAAAGCAAGACATCGCAACCATGCGGCACGATGCCGCGAACATGCAGCATGACATTGCGACGATCCTGGTCCGATTGGACGGCCACGATGCTCGATTCGATGCCATCGATACCAGGTTCAGTGGTGTCGAAGCCAGGCTCGACGCCGTCGAAGTCCGGCTCGATGGTGTGGACGCCACCTTGAAAACCCACACGGAGATGCTGAACAAGATCATTGCCTTGCTGTCTCCGCCGAATTAGTGCCATCCGGGACAACAGTTCTCGGTACGGCATGGGGTGCACACCTGTGTGCGGGCGCGAGAACTGTTGTCCGGTAAGCACGAACGAGCCCTCCGGCGCGTGGTGGCGGCGGAGGGCTCGGGAGTGACGGTCAAGCTGCGCGGCGTTCCGAATCCGACGGCGGCGGCACGGCGGCGGGCTTCTCGGCCTCGGTGAAGCCCGGACGGCCGGTACCGATGAAGGCCACCAGCCAGGACACCACCGCGACGAAACGGTTGCGGAAGCCGACCAGGTAGAACAGGTGGACCGCGAGCCAGGTCATCCACGCGAGGAAACCGGTGAACTTCACCTTGTCGTTGAGCTTGGTGACCGCGCTGAACCGGCTGATCACCGCCATGGAACCCTTGTCCCAGTAGACGAACGGAGTGCCCGGTTGCTTCTTGCGGCGAATGATGTCGGCGACGTGGCGTCCCTCCTGCATCGCCGTCGGCGACTGCCCGGGGTAGCCGTTGAGCGAGGTCATGTCGCCGATGGCGTAGATATCGGCGTGCCCGCCGACGGTGCAGTCCGGGTTGATCAGCAGCCGCCCGGCCCGATCGGTCTCGCATCCGGTGGCCTCGGCCAGCATCCGCGCGAAACCGCCGGCCTGCACACCGGCCGACCACACCACGGTCTCCGCGCCGATACCGCGCTCGACACCGTCCTTCGTCTTGACTGTCACCTTCCCGGCCTCGATGTCGGTGACGAACGTGTCCAGCAGCACCTCGACGCCGTTGCGGGCCAACGACTCCCGCGCGTACTCCGACAGGCTCCCCCCGAACGGCGGCAGCACCGCCGGCGCGCCCTCCACCAGCGACACCGAGATCTCCTGGTGGTAGTGCCGTTTCGCGAGTTCCTTGAGCTGGCCGGCGACCTCGACACCGGTCGGCCCCGCGCCGACCACCACGAAGCTCAGCAGCCGTTCCCGCGAGTCGGGATCGGCCGTCGCCGCCTCGGTGAACACGCGCTCGATCTGCGCGCGCAACCGCTTGGCGTCATCGATCGTCTTCAGCGAGAACGTCTTGCGAGCGAAGTCGTCGCGCCCGAAGTAGGACTGGTTGGCGCCGGTCGCGGCGATGAGCGAGCCGTAGCGGATCCGGCGCGGGCCGGCCGCCGTCTCGTAGGTGAGCACCGCGTCCTCGGCGTCGATGTCGACGACCTTGCCCAGGCGCACATCGGCGCCCTTGTGGCGGTGCAGAATTCCCGCGATCGGCGGCGCGATATCCGTGCTGGGCAGCACACCGGTCGCTACCTGATAGAGCAGCGGCTGGAACAGGTGCTCGGGCGTGCTCGAGATGAGTACGTAGTTGACCCCCGACTTGCTCAGCTGCTTCGCGGCGGCGAGTCCGCCGAAGCCCGAGCCGACGATGACGACCTCAGCGGTTTCGATCCCCGCATCCACGTGTTGCATGACAGCCTCCTTCTGTCATTACTAACCGTGATTCGTAATCCAGATGTTCCAGGGGTCAGGGCGCATAATTTAGATGAGTCTTATCTCGTTCGGTCATGAATGGAGATCTTGATGGAACTGCGGCAGCTGTCCTACTTCGTTGCTGTCTGCGAGGAACTCAGCTTCAGCCGAGCCGCGCAGCGGTGCTTCATATCGCAATCAGCTATAAGTCATCAGATCGCTCGGCTCGAACATGATCTTGGTGTGCAACTCTTCGAGCGCTCCACCCGATCGGTGGTACCGACAGACGCAACGATGCGGCTACTTCCCCTTGCGAAGCAAATGCTGAGCCTCGAATCGGCCATTCGCGCAGCTGTGCGGTCCTCCGGCCCGCGAATTCGCTTGGCCGCCAACATGTCCTTCGCAACAAGATCACTCTCGGCCATCGCGGGTGCGCGGGAGGCGCATCCGGGCGCGGAGATCGAGTTCGTGATCAAGCCGTTCCGGCAGCGCATCGCCGCGGTGGCGGACGGCGATTGTGATCTTGCCCTCATTCGCGGCCGGGTCGATCAGCCGGGTCTGACGGTCGAGCAACTCTGGGTGGAGGACCTCGTGATCGCCGTCTCGACGGCTCACCCACTGGCCGGTCGCGATGACGTGACGCTCGCGGAATTGGGAAACTATCCGCTGCTCCTGCCCCCGGAACAGGAACAGGTTCTGTTGCACAACGTGGTCCGGCGCGCGTTCGCGGACCTGCCCGCCCCGCCGACCTACGGCCCGCCGATCCCGCCGGACCACACCGCCACCATGGAACTGATCAACCGCCCCGACGCGTGGACCATCCTCTACGCCGACACCCCCGCCGAGGGCATCGCCGGACTGCGGCTCTCGGGCCGCCCGCTGCGGGTGCCGGTCTCGGCGGTGCTGCGCAGCGACCTCCGCCCGTCACCCATCCTCACCACGCTGCTGGCGGCATTGCACAGCGCGTGACGGTTTACACGCGCAGCGGCGGTGACTTCGGGAAGCTGACCGGCAGCGCCGTCAGTGCGCGATGGAAAGGCCCGGGCCGCCAGGTCAATTCGTCGTCGCGCACCGCCAGCTGCAACTCCGGCAGCGCGTCGAGCAGCTGATCGATGGCGTCCTGCGCGACCAGATAGGCCACCGAACGGGCCGGACAGGAGTGCGGCCCGACGCTCCACGCCAGATGCGAACGATTGTCGGTGAACTCGCGCACCCCGACTCCGGGGTCGTTGTTGGCCCCCGATATGCTGATGATCACCGGATGGTTCGCGGGCAGCCAGACATCGTCGATCAACACCGGCTGACGCGGGTAGGTGACGCAGTAGTTCGCCATCGGCGGGTCGGTGAACAGCACCTCGTCCAGCGCCTCGCGCGTCGACAGGCTGCCGCCCAGCAGGTTTCCCGCGAAGCGGTCGTCGGTCATCATCAGCAGCAGCGTGTTCACGATGAGGTTCTGCTGGGGTTCGATGCCCGCGCCGTAGAGGGTGATCAGCTGGTGGATCATCTCCGTGTCGTCGAGGCCGACCGGATGAGCCAGCAGCCGCGAGACGATATCGTCGCCCGGGTGGGCTCGCTTGAGCGCGACCAGCTCGATCAGCGCCTGGGTGAGCATCGCGTTGCCGCGCTCGGCCTCGACGAGCTCGAACATCATTGCCATACCCTGCGCCACGCGCTGCCCGATCTCGGCGGGGCAGCCCAGCATCACGTTGAGCACCTCGAACGACAGCGGGAAGGCGTAGTCGTGGATCAGTTCGGCCGAGCCGCTCTCACAGAACGTGTTGATCAGCCGGACCGCGATGCGCTCGACGGTGCTGTGCGTCGCGTGCAGATCCACCGCATCGATCGCCGCGACGTTGGCCTGGCGATACCGCTCGTGCTCGGCCCCCGCGTTGCGGAGCGCGTTCGCGCGCCACTCCAGCATCGGCATGATGGGGGAGTCGGCCGGCGCGGACTGCTGCCAGGCGCGGGGGTCGGCCGGAAAGTGCTCGGGGTCGTTGAGGATCCGCACCGCCGTCCGGTATCCGATGACGAGCGTGGCCGGCACGCCCGGCGCCAGATCGACCGGCACCAGCGACCCGTAGCGCCGCCGCATGTCCCGATAGGCCGCGTGGGGATCGGCGGCGAATTCGGGGACGTGCAGCGGAACCCGCGGGCCGTCGGTGTCGATCGGGGAGCCGTGGCGCACCGGGCACCCCTGGGCCTGTGCCGGTGGCCGGGTCAACCCTGCGACTCCAACCGCTGAAACAGGAATTCGACGAGCGTGATGAGCGACCGCAGGCACGGACCGCGGTCGCGTGCGTCCAGGGCCGTCAGCGGAGTGTCGGGCTCGAGGTCCAGCGCTTCCCGAATCTCATGCAGCGGAAAGCGTTGCGCGCCCTCGAACTCGTTGACCGCGACCGAGTACGGCACCCCGCGCTCCTCGAGCACCGCGAGCACCTCGTCGGCCTTATCGATGCGCCGGGTGTCGACGAGTACCAGCGCGCCGAGCGCACCGCGGGACAGCTCCTCCCACAGGGGTAGGAACCGCCGCTGCCCGGGTGTGCCGAAAAGGTACAGCGCCAGTTGGGGATTCAGCGTGATGCGGCCGAAGTCCATGGCGACGGTGGTGGTCACCTTGCCAGGCAGGTCGGCCATGTCGTCCACACCGATGCTGGCCTCGGTGATGGTCTCCTCGGTACGCAGCGGCCGGATCTCGGACACGCTGTTCACGAACGTGGTCTTACCGACGCCGAAATTACCCGCCACCAACAGTTTGACCGACCGGGTGACGGTTTCGGGCACGTAGTCGACGGTGCGTTCGGTGAGGGCAGACGGGCGCTCAGACGGCGAGAGCGCGGAGCCCATTGAGTACCTCCTCCAGCAAGGCGAGTTCCGGAACCTGGTCGGCGGGTGCCGGATTGACCAGATGGCCGCTGTCCAACAGATCGGATGCGATGATCTTGACCACCGAGGGCGGAAGATCGAGATAAGCGGCGATCTCGGCGATCGACAGGGCGCCGCGCCGGCTGCACACGCTCATCACCCGCCGCCCGTCCGGGCTCAGCCCCGGCGGCGGGTCCTGCGCCACCACGACCAGGGTGACGAGATCGAGCAGCCGGGTCGCGCGCGAGCGTCCACCCGTGCGCACATACGCCCGTACCAGGTCGGGGTCGCGACGATGCCTGCTCATATCACCGCCTCGCTCGGGCTCGGCGTCATCACGAGCAGGCGCCGGGCTGTGCCGTCAGTTCGCTCGCTGCGCGCTCCCATGGCCCGCTACCGCGTGCGCGGCAGGCTGCCGAGCTCGCGGCCCACCCGCGCCGCGAGCTCGTTCATCCGATGCGCGACCAGACTGACGTCCACCTGTGAGGTGGTGGATACGCCGATCAGCGCGCCTTCCCCGGCGGCGGTAATGAAGATCATCCCGTCGTCGTATTCGGTCATGTTCTGCCGCACCGAGTTCGCGGCGCCGCAGAATTCACCGAGCGCCTTACCCAGCGACCGCAGGCCGGAAGCCGCGGCGGCGAATCGTTCGGCGTCGTCGATGGAGATCTCGCCGATCTGCGCGATCCGCAGGCCGTCTTCGGAGAGCAGGACGGCGAAGCGGACGCCGGGAACGTTGAGGTCCTCGAGCATCCAGGCCAGTTTGTTGCCGTCACTGACGGCTGTACCGGGTGTGCCCATCAGGATGTCATCCCTTCGGTGTTTTCGTGCGTGGCGGAGGTGCGGCCGCTCTGGGTGCCGCTCTGCCACGCGGCGGCGATATCGGGGCGGGGGAGTTCGGTATCGGTGTCCGGCCCACGCGACAGCGTGGACACCGACACGGTCCGGCGCCGGCGACGCGGCAACCCGCCCGGGGTGATTTCGTGGACGGTCGATATGGATTCGGATTCGTCCTCGGCTTCGTTCGCTGTCACAAACTGATCATCCGTCGCTGCGGCGTGCGCGCCGCTGGTGGTCAGAGGCCGCGGGCCCGATGCGGTGGCCCGGATGTCGTCCGTCCCGCCCGTACGCAATCCCTCCGTCGTCACCGTGTGTGCTCCGCCCGTCATCCGGACGGGGGCCTGGCCGGAATCCGCGGTCTCCCGGTCGAATCCGTGTCGTGCCGACGGCGAGGTCGCCGGCTCGGGTGCCGCGGAGATCATCGGCGGCGTGCTGGTCTCGACCTCCGGAGTGGAGGATTCGCGCGGGGCCAGCAGCGCCTCGGGGACATAGACCATGGCCCGCATGCCACCGTAGGTGTTGGGTCCGTCGATGTACACGGTGAACCCGTAGCGGCGGGCCAGTGCGGCGATACCCGGGAAGCCCACCCGCGGAGCGGGTCCGAGCTGGTGGATGTCGACCACGCGCTCGCCGGCGAGTACCTGCCGGGCCTCTTCCATCTGTTCGGCGTTCATGCGCACACCGGCGTCGTCGACGATCACGGTGACGCCGTGGTGACCTTCCTGGAAGGTGACGTCGACGAACGAGGTGGGCGGCGAGTAGCGCAGCGCGTTGTCCAGCAGCGTGGCCAGCGTGTGCACCAGCGGCTCCACCGCGCGGCTGATCACGACGCGGTCGAGCTGGTGCGGCCGCACCCGGGTGAAGTCGCGAACACGGCCGACCGCGCCACCGACGACATCGGTGAGCGCCTGCTGCGGCCAGCGGCGACCGGGCAGGCCACCACACACGATCACGTAGGACTGCGCCTGCCGGATCATCTGCTGGACGCTGTGGTCGATGCGGGTCAGCGTTTCGTACACATCGTCACCGCGGTGCTCGCGCAGCGCGGTGCTCACCACCTGGCTCACGTCGGCGCCGAGGCTGACCACCGAGGTGCCGAAGGCACGCACCGCGGCACTGGTCGCCTCGCGGGCGGCGTTCTCGGTATCGGTGCGGGCCTTGGCCTCGGCCCGGGCGGCCGCCTGCTGCGCCTCGTAGTCGGCTTCGCGGCGGGCCCGGTCGCGGGTCTCGGCCTGCATCATGCGGAGATCACCGATATAGCGCTCGCCGAGCGCGTGCAGCAGCTGCCCTAGGCGGGTCTGCCCACCGGCGACCGGTATCTCCACCGTCACCTCGGACCGGCGTACCGCATCTGCCACGTAGGGCATGGTGCTGGTGGTGAACTGTTCGAGTTCGTCCTCTTGCCCGCGCAGTGCCTGTTCGGCCGTCTCGGCGCGAGAGCGCTGATGTACGGCGTAGTACGCCGCATACAGCGCCGCCGCGACGGCCAATATGAGAACTGCAGCGAGGATCCACGAAATCGTCACGGCGGTAGATTGATTCATCAGGTTCCCTTGTTGCCGGCTGCCCGGCCGCCTCGTCCTTCCTCAACTCGCCGACCACCAGACACCAGGGCCGGATGACGCTCACGTGGGCACCGGCTCGAAGTTGCTTACCGGACAGTAGGTTTCGATTTCGAAATCCTGCCCGAGCGGGCCGTATTCGGCCCCAGTGCCCGACGACGGCAAACATTATCAGTAATTTCGAGCAACAGCGACCGATTCGTTATGGACTTCCCGGTCTGCATGGAGTCGGTGCGAAGGTTGCAAATGCCTTGTCTGGTAGCCGATCACGGCAAATCCACCGCACCGCCAGGCGAGTCGCGGCCGGGCGGGCGATGAGCGGCCATTCGCTCGGGCACACCCGGCGACGTGTCAACTATCGGCGAGGGCGTGCGCGACGGCCAGATGCAGGCGCATGAGGTCCGGTTCGTCGTCTTCGATCGCCCACGCGATTTCCTCCAGGGCGCGCATGAATGCCCAGCCCCGGGCACGTTCCGGGTCGACCTCCAGGGCTCGCGCGGTGTGCCGGACGACCCGGCGGGCCTGCTCGGGCGTTGGTGCGCACTGCGTTTGGATCATGATCAGGAAGCCGGCGTCGAAGGCGGCCTCGCCCAGGTACGGCTTCGGGTCGATGAGCAACCAGGGTGCACGTTCGGCGGCCAGGATATTGCCCAGATGGGTGTCGCGGTTGACGATCAGCAACGGCCCGTCCGGGACGGCGAGCGTCTCGCACCAGGTCGCCGCCCGGTCGAGCAGGGCACGCGGAACCACCTGCGCGACTTCGGGTTCCGGGTGAATGAACCGTACCGTCCAGTCGGCGACCATGGCGGCCGCCTCCGGCAGCGCGGGAAACTCCGGGGGGATTCCAGTCGGCGGCCGCCGCAGGCGCCGATACAGCCGACCGGCCAGTTCGATCTTGTCGGCGTGCTCGGGACGACCCTCCAGGCTCGGGAACCCGGGCTGGTGGAGCAGCGGCGTGCCCGGCCGCGCCCATTCCAGCAGCAGCGCTCCGGTGGCGGCATCGAAGTCGTACAGCCGCACCGCGCCGTCGCCGCCGTAACAGAACAATCCGGCCGGTTCGCCGACATTCTCGTCGTCGACCACCGGAACCTTCAGCACCGCGACCGATCCGTCCGCGCGCCGCACCGGCGCCACGAAGGAATGCGTGCCCCCGCGAAACGAATCCCCGATCAGCTCCAGACCCCAGTCGGCGCGGAGTTTGTCCACCACCGCGGGCAACCGGCGTAACCACTGTTCACCCCGCTGTGCGAAGACGGTGCGAATTGTCGACTCGACCTCGGGCGGCAGCGCGATCGGCATCCGCCCAGCATTCCCGCCGAAGTTCGGGCCGCGCAATCGAATTCTTTCGCCGCCGCATGATCTCCCCGTGATCTGCGTGCGCGGGCGTGATCGGGCAGCGCCGACGGCCTTGTCGACTTAGGCTGACGGCGTGGGGAACGAGAACTTGCGGGCGTCCGACGCCGATCGCGAGAAGTATGTCGCGCGCCTGCGCCTCGCCATGGACGAGGGCCGGCTGAATCTGCCCGAATTCGACGAGCGGGTGCAGCAGGTCTATACCGCCCGGACGTACGGCGAACTGGAGCCGCTGCTGTCCGACCTGCCCGCCCAACGTCTTTCGCCACACGCCGAGCGGTCGCCCGGGAGCCGCGTGCCGACGTGGGTGCTGATCATGTGGACCCCATGGATCTTCGTCAATCTGCTGTGCGTCGTGATCTGGCTGGCCACGGGGATGGGCTACTTCTGGCCGTTCTGGGTCGAGATCCCCTGGGGCCTGGCGCTCTGCATCCCCACCGCGATCGGCCTCATCACCAACCGCCGCTGAAAAGAGCCGGACATGCGAACGGCCCCCGGGCATCTGCCCCGGGGCCGCTGACGACGGTGGATCAGCCCTTGTGGGTCTTGACCGCCTCGGTCAGCTGCGGCGCGACGTTGAACAGGTCGCCCACGATGCCGTAGTCGCTGATCTCGAAGATCGGCGCCTCTTCGTCCTTGTTGACGGCGACGATGGTCTTCGAGGTCTGCATACCGGCCCGGTGCTGGATCGCGCCGGAGATGCCCAGGGCGACGTACAGCTGCGGCGAGACCGTCTTACCGGTCTGGCCGACCTGGAACTGGCCCGGGTAGTAGCCGGAGTCGACGGCGGCACGCGAGGCGCCGACCGCGGCGCCCAGCGCGTCGGCCAGCGGCTCGACGACCTTGTGGAAGTTGTCCTCGCTGCCGACACCGCGACCGCCGGAGACCACGATGGTGGCCTCGGTGAGTTCCGGCCGGTCGCCGCCGGCGACGGGCTCGCGGGAGGTCACCTTGGTGACGCCCTCTTCCTGCGCGGGGACCTCGAAGGTCACCTTCTCGCCGGCGCCGGCCTGCGGTGCGGCCTCGATCGCGCCCGGGCGCACCGAGATCACCGGCACGTCGCCGGTGGCCTTGTAGTCGACGGTGAAGGCGCCACCGAAGATGGAGCCGGTGACCGAGCCGTCGGACTTGACGTCGATGACATCCACCAGCAGACCCGAGCCGATGCGCGCGGCCAGGCGACCGGACACCTCCTTGCCCTCGGCGGAGGCCGCCACCAGCACGGCGGCGGGGGAGGCGGACTCGACCAGGCCGGCCAGCACGTCGACCTTCGGGGTCACCAGGAAGCCCTCGACGTCATCGGACTCGGCGACGTAGATCTTCTCGGCGCCGGCCGCGGTCAGGGCGTCGGCCAGCTTGTCGGCGGTGCCGGCGGCGCCGAGCACGACGGCGGCCGGGCTGCCCAGCGAGCGGGCGGCGGTGAGGAGTTCGGTGGTGACCTTCTTCGGCGCACCGTCGGCGTGCTCGACGAGCACGAGTACTTCTGCCATTTGTTCTCTTCTCCTAATGAGATTCTCGTCCGGCGGTCGAAAGCCGGCGCAGCGTACGGGCGCGAATCAGATGACCTTCTGGCCGACCAGGTACTGAGCGATCTGGTTGCCGCCCTCGCCCTCGTCGACGATCTTCTCGCCCGCCGTGCGCGGCGGCTTCGGGGTGACACCGGTGACCACGGAACCCGCGTTGCCCACACCGACGGTCGACGGGTCGATGCCCAGGTCGGCCAGGGTGAAGGTCTGCACTTCCTTCTTCTTCGCGGCCATGATGCCCTTGAAGGACGGGAAGCGCGGCTCGTTGATCTTCTCGGTGACCGAGACGATGGCCGGGAGACTGGCCTCGAGCTTGAACACGCCCTCGTCGGTCTCGCGCTCGCCGGAGATCTTCTCCCCGTCGACGCTCAGCTTCCGCAGGTGGGTGAGCTGCGGGATGCCCAGGTACTCGGCGATGATGGCCGGCACCGCGCCGGAGCGGCCGTCGGTCGCCTCGTTGCCGGCGATCACCAGCTCGACGCCCTCGATCTGGCCCAGCGCACCCGCCAGGACCCACGCGGTCTGCACGGCGTCGGAGCCGTGGATGGCGTCGTCCTTGACGTGGATGGCCTTGTCGGCGCCCATGGACAGCGCCTTGCGGATGGCCTCGGTCGCGCGCTCCGGTCCCATGGCCAGCACGGTGACCTCGCCGCCCTGGGCTTCCTTGATCAGCAGCGCCTCTTCGACGGCGCGCTCGTTGATCTCGTCCAGGATCGCGTCGGCGGCCTCACGGTCGAGGGTGTAGTCACCGTCGGTCAGCTTGCGCTCGGACCAGGTGTCGGGAACCTGCTTGATCAGTACGACGATGTTCGGCATTGGTCTTCGTCGACCTCCTGTTCTGGTGGCACGTGAGGTGGGGTCGCACGATCGGGGTGGCCGTACGTCCACGAAAAGTCTTCGTGCGGGACATTACCCTACGTTAAGTTACTCGTGGGTAACTTAGGGTGTGATGTTCTGCATCACTACTCCGAACGCAGGTGTGATAGGGACAACCGCTAACGTCGGTCGAATGAGTGAGGCCGTTTTCTCCCCGGCGAACGGGGAGTCCGCCGCGGTGGATCCGCTACCCCTGACCGGTGAGCGGACGGTGCCGGGCATCGCGGAGGAGAACTACTGGTTCCGCCGCCACGAGATCGTGTACGCGCGGCTGCTGGAACGCTGCGCCGGCCGGACCGTGCTGGAGGCCGGATCGGGAGAAGGCTACGGCGCCAACATGATTGCCGGGGTGGCCGCCCGGGTGATCGGACTGGACTACGACGTGAGCGCGGTCGAGCACGTGCGCGCGGCCTATCCGCGAGTGGAGATGATCCAGGGCAACCTCGCCGAGCTGCCCTTCGACGACGGCTCGGTCGATGTGGTGGTCAATTTCCAGGTCATCGAACATCTCTGGGATCAGGCGCAATTCCTGCGCGAATGCCTGCGGGTGCTGCGGCCGGGCGGTGAACTGCTGATCAGCACGCCGAACCGGATCACCTTCTCGCCGGGGCGCGACACCCCGCTCAATCCCTTCCACACCCGCGAACTGAACGCCGCCGAACTCGCGGAGTTGTTGGTGGACGCGGGTTTCCGGGTCGACCTGATGACCGGCGTGCACCACGGTCCCGCGCTCGCCGCGCTGGATGCCAAGTGGGGTGGTTCGCTGATCGACGCGCAGATCCAGCGCGCGCTGGCGGGGGAGCCCTGGCCCGCGGAGCTGGCCGCCGACGTCGCCGCGGTGCGGATCGACGATTTCGCACTGACGCCCGAGGATATCGATGCGAGCCTCGATCTGGTCGCCGTCGCGGTGAAGCCTTGACCGCAGTACCCGGCCAGTTCACCCTGGTGCTGCACTCCCATCTGCCGTGGCTGGCCCATCACGGCCGCTGGCCGGTCGGCGAGGAGTGGCTGTACCAGTCCTGGGCGGCGTCCTATCTGCCCGTCGCGCGGGTGCTGAGAACCCTTGCCGCCGAGGGCCGTTCGCATCTGCTGAGCTTCGGTATCACGCCGGTGCTGGCGGCGCAGCTCGACGACCCGCACAGCCTGGCGGGCATGCATCACTGGCTGGGCAACTGGCAACTGCGCGCCGACGAGGCGGCGATGGCGGGCAATGTCGCGCTGGGCGCGCACGAGCACCGGCTGGCTGCGGCGGCGCTCGCCGATTTCGAGCGGCGCTGGCGGCACGGCGGCTCGCCGGTCTGGCGGGAGTTGATCGATGCCGAGACCATCGAACTGCTCGGCGGGCCGCTGGCGCATCCGTTCCAGCCGCTGCTGGATCCGCGGCTGCGCGCCTTCGAGCTGACCGAGGGTCTGGCCGACGCCCGGCACCGCTGGGGGCACACCCCGTCGGGCATCTGGGCGCCGGAATGCGGTTTCACGCCGGGCATGGAGAGCGGGTACGCGGCGGCCGGTGTGACGCATTTCATGGTCGACGGCCCGGCGCTGCGCGGGGACACCACGCTGGGGCGGCCTGTGTGGGATTCGGAGGTGCTCGCCTTCGGGCGTGACCTGCAGGTCAGCTACCGGGTGTGGTCTCCGAAGTCCGGCTATCCGGGTCACGCCGCCTACCGGGACTTCCACCACTACGACCACGACACCGGTCTCAAGCCGAGCCGGGTGACGGGCAAGCAGGTCGCGGGTCCGGACAAGGCCCCCTACGACCCCGAATTGGCCGCCGCCGCCATCCGTACCGATGTCGAGGACTTCGTGGGCACCGTGCGGGAGCGGCTGCTCGCCGAGTCCGCGCGGATCGGCCGCCCCGCGCTGGTGGTGGCCGCCTTCGACACCGAACTGTTCGGGCACTGGTGGCACGAGGGTCCGCAGTGGCTCGAGCAGGTGTTGCGCGCGCTGCCCGAGGCCGGGGTCACCGTCGGCACGCTGGCCGACGCGCGGGCGCAGGGTTTCGTCGGTGAGCCCGTCCAGCTGGCGGACTCCTCGTGGGGTTCGGGCAAGGACTGGCGGGTGTGGGCCGGAGACCCGGTGCGGGACCTGGTGGAGCTGAACGCCGAGATCGTCCGGCTGGCCCTGGACACGCTGGACAAGGTGCGCTCGCAGGGGCACAGCCTGCGCGATCCGGTGGCCGACCAGCTGCTGCGCGAGGCGGTGCTGACCGTGTCCAGCGACTGGGCGTTCATGGTCAGCAAGGACTCCGCGGCCGGTTACGCCCGCGACCGCGCGCACCAGCACGCGCACGCCGTGCGCGAGATCGCCGCCGCGGTCGCCGCCGGACAACTCGCCAAAGCCCGGCAGTTGGCGGCAGGATGGTACGCGGCCGACGGTTTGTTCCCGGCGCTCGACGCGCGCCGGCTCGCCGCGTCCGATACAGAAGGACCCGCATGAAGATTCTGATGGTGTCGTGGGAGTACCCGCCGGTGGTGGTCGGCGGGCTGGGCCGGCACGTGCATCACCTCGCCACCGAACTGGCGAGCGCCGGGCACGAGGTCGTGGTCTTGGCGCGTCGCCCGATGGGCACCGACTCCTCGACCCATCCCACCTACACCTTCATCGAGGACCGGGTGCTCGTGGTCGCCGCGGCCGAGGACCCGCCGTGTTTCGACTTCGGCGAGGACATGCTGGCGTGGACGCTGGCGATGGGCCACGCGATGGTGCGGGCCGGGATCGCGCTGAGCAAGCCGGGGATCGCCGAGGGCTGGACCCCGGACGTCGTGCACGCGCACGACTGGCTGGTCGCGCATCCGGCGATCGCCCTGGCCGAGCACTACGACGTGCCGCTGGTGTCGACCATTCACGCCACCGAGGCCGGCCGGCACAGCGGCTGGGTGTCCGGGCGGGTGAACCGGCAGGTGCATTCGGTGGAGTGGTGGCTGGCTCGCGACTCCGACGCGCTCATCACCTGCTCGGCGTCGATGCAGGACGAGGTGGAACGGCTCTACGGTCCGGAACTGTCGCCGGTGACCGTGATCCGCAACGGAATCGACGTGGGCGCGTGGAGCTTTCGCGAGCGCGCCCCGCGCTCCGGCCCGCCGAGGCTGCTGTATGTCGGGCGGCTCGAGTACGAGAAGGGCGTGCAGGACGCGATCGCCGCGCTGCCGCGCATCCGGCGCGCGCATCCCGGCGCCACGCTGACCATCGCCGGTGTCGGCACCCAGTTCGAATGGCTGCGCGAGCGCGCCCGCGCCCACCGGGTGGTGCGGGCGGTGAACTTCACCGGGCGCCTGGACCACACCGAGCTGCTGGGTTGGCTGCACGGCGCCGACGCCATCGTGCTGCCGAGCCGCTACGAGCCGTTCGGGATCGTGGCGCTCGAGGCCGCCGCCGCGGGGACGCCGCTGGTGACCTCCAATGCGGGCGGGCTCGGCGAACTCGTCATCGACGGAGTCACCGGTGCGTCGTTCGAGCCCGCCGATGTGAACGGGCTGGTCGAGGCGGTCTGCGCGGTCCTCGACGACCCGCCCACCGCCCAGGCCCGCGCGCACGCCGCCCACGCCCGTCTGACCGCCGACTTCGCCTGGGACGTCGTCGCCGCCGAGACGATCCAGGTCTACCAGGCCGCCAAACGCCGCGTCCGCAACCCGCTGGGGCGTCCGGTCGTCGTGGAACGTCCACTGCCGGAACGGGATCCGAACAACCCGTACTGAGTTCTCCGAACGCTCCGTCGGCCGCGGTGCGTGCCGACCGGTGGACCGGACGGGAGCCGTTGCCGACGTTGGTGGCAGAATTTCGGAGGCGCTGCTGGGCGCGCTGGACCTCGACGGGCTCGGCGGCCGCAAGTGCGGTCAGCTCTCCGGCGGTCAGCGTCGCCGCGTCGATATCGCTCTCGGGCTGGTGCACGGGCCGCGGCTGATCTACCTGGACGAGCCGACCACGGGGCTCGATCCGCAGAGCCGCGCCAACCTCTGGGAGCACATCCGCGCGCTGCGGGCGCGCGGCACCACCATCGTGCTCACCACCCACTACCTCGAGGAGGCCGACGCGCTGTGCGATCGCATCCTCGTCATGGACCACGGCCGGATCGTCGCCGAGGGCGCGCCGGACGAACTCGAGCGCCGCATCTCCGGCGATGTCGTGAGCATCGAAATAGCCGATGCGAGAGCGGATCTCGCGCTGGAGGTGGCCGAATCGGTGCTCGACGTGCGATCGCGGGTGCGAGCCGAGGGCGCCGGGGCGACGATGCTGCACCTGACGGTCGAGCGCGGCGACGCCGCCGTGGTGCCGCTGCTGCGCGCGCTGGACGAGCACGGCATCGCCGCCGACGCGCTGACCGTCAAGCGCCCCAGCCTCGACGACGTGTTCCTGACCATCACCGGGCGTTCACTGCGAGAGACGAGCCGATCATGACATTCCTGCGCGACACCGGACTGATCTTCTGGTCCCAGCTGCGCTCCAACCTGCGCAATCCGGTCTGGGTGCTGATCGGGCTGTCGCAGCCCGTGTTGTATCTGGTGCTGTTCGGTCCGCTCGTGAAGGGCATCGCCCCGTCGCTCGGGCCGGGCGCGGATCCGTGGGAGGTGCTGACTCCGGCGCTGGTCATCCAGATCGGGTTGTTCGGTGCGATCTACGTCGGCTTCGGCCTCGTCATGGAATTGCGCGCGGGAGTCGTGGAGCGGCAACGGGTTACGCCCGCGAGCCGCGCGGCGCTGCTGCTGGGGCGGGTGGTCAAGGACATGGTGGTGCTGATCGTGCAGGCGTTGCTGCTCGTCGCGGTGGCGGCGCTGGCGTTCGGGCTGCGGCCCGATCCGCTGGGGCTGGTGCTGTCGGTGCTGCTGATCGCGGTGATGGGCGCGGGCCTGGCGGCGGCCTCCTACGCGGTGGGTCTGTGGGCGCGCTCGGAGGACACGCTCGCCTCGATCCTCAACACGCTGTCGGTGCCGCTGATGCTGCTGTCGGGCATTCTGCTGCCGCTCAGTGTCGGTCCGACGTGGTTGCAGACCATCGGAAAGGTGAACCCGTTCTCGCGCACCGTCGAGGCGGCGCGGGCCTTGTTCCGTGGTGATCTCGGCGCCTCGGAGGTCTACTGGGGGACCGGCCTCACGCTGGCGGTGGCGCTGGTGCTGCTGGTACTCGGCGCCCGCAGCTTCGCCCGCGAGAACGCCTGATCATGGCCGGCGGCGCAGTCGGGATACGCCGCCACGCATGCCCGTCCGGTCGCGACGGGCATGCGCGTGCGAGTCGGTGCGTCGGCCGGTCGGCATTCGGGGCGCGGCGCGGTCCAGTTGTGCAGCAGGCAAACTGAGCGAACCCGGCGCATCGGGACGGTGAACGGCGAGTGTGACCGCCGTCTCGTTCACCGGACTGGCATCGGCCGGACACGCGATGGTAGCCGCGACGCCGATTCGGACTGGCTTCATCGGGACATGACAACAATGTCCGTGCTGACAGCGCCGGCCCGCACGACGGACACGGGGGTGGAGCCGCCGCGGTACTCGCTGGTCGTCTCCGCCGACGCGGAGCACCGCCGGGCGGCACAGCGGCTGCGTTACCGCGTCTTCGCCGCCGAGCCCGGATTCCACATCCCCGAGAGCGCCGACGGACTGGACGCCGACCGCTTCGATGAATACTGCGACCACCTGCTGGTGCGCGACGACCCGACCGGCGAATTCGTCGGCTGCTACCGGATGTTGCCGCCGCATCAGGTCGTGGCCGCGGGCGGCTACTACACCGCCACCGAATTCGACCTGGCCGCAATGGATCCCGAGGGGCGGCGGATCGTGGAGATGGGCCGCGCCTGCGTGGTCCCCGAGCACCGCAACGGTTCCACGCTGACCCTGATGTGGGCGGGCATCCTGCACTACATCCAGCTCACCGGTTACGACTGGGTGATGGGCTGCGTGTCGGTGCCGATGCAGGACAGTCCCGGCGATCCGGCCGGTGTCAACGTGCGCGGCGTCCGGGATCTGTTGCTGGACAAGCACGGCGGCGATCCGGCCCGCAGGGTGCGACCCTATCGCCCGGTGGTCGTGGACGGGCGCCCGCTCGACGAGCTGCCTGCGCCCGCGCGCGCGAAACTTCCGCCGCTGTTGCGCGGCTACCTCCGGCTGGGTGCGGAGATCTGCGGCGAGCCCGCGCACGATCCGGACTTCGGCGTCGCGGATTTCGTGGCGCTGCTCGGCCTGGAAACCATCAACCGGCGCTACCTGGACCGCTTACAGAGCGCCGCGAACACCTTCGACGAACGGTGAGATAGATGCCCGCTCTGGTTGCGCCCGGAACTTCCGCGCTGTCGTGCCCACCGGCGGCGCCCGTGCATGCCTGGATGCCGTCGAGCCCGTGCGGGCCCCGCTGCGTCGACGTGCCCGACGCGGCCGGGACCGTGCGGATGGCGGTGCGCGTGGCGAGTGTGTTCGCGCTGCTGGCCAGTTTTCCCGTGCTCAATCTGGCTACCCCGCGTAGTCGGCGCACCGGGCTGCACAAGCGCTATGCCCGTATGGCATTGCGGTGCTGCGGAATAGGTTTGCGGATTGTCGATCAGCGCGTCGGGGCACCGGCGGGACCGCGCGCGGCCGGCGGCGGGCCACGCGCAGTCGATGAGGGGCTGCTCGTGGTCGCCGGTCATGTCGGGTGGACCGATGTGCTGGCGCTGGCGGCGGTGCAGCCGATGGGGTTCGTGGCGCGGGCGGACCTCATCGACTGGCCCGTGCTGGGCAGGCTCGCTCGGCTGATGCGGGTGATCCCGATCGAGCGGGAACGCCTGCGGCAGTTGCCCGATGTGGTCGCGACGATGTCGCAGCGGTTGTCGGCGGGGGAGCGGGTCGCCATGTTCCCCGAGGGCACCACCTGGTGCGGCCGGGCGCACGGCCGCCTGCGGCCCGCCCTGTTCCAGGCGGCGCTGGACTCCGGCGCGCCCGTGCAGCCGATCCGGGTGCGGTACCTCGACCGCGACGGCGAGCTGTCGACGGTGCCGGGTTTCGTCGGCCTGGACACCTTCGTCGATTCCGCCCGCCGCGTGTTGCGCTCCAAGGGCGTCGTCGCCGAGATCGTTCTCCTTCCCCTCGAACACCCCGGCCCCGACCGCCACGAACTGGCCCGGCGATGCGAGCGCGCGATCCGCGGCCGGGAAACTGTCGACATCGATGCCCACGCGACCGCGGTCGGCACCGGCCCCACCCGCGACATCGTGCCGGACCGAACGGCCGAACCCGCCCTGCCCGCACGGTAACCGCGCCGTTCACCGGAGTGCGGTCGATGCCCGACGGCTTCGACTCAGCGGCGAATGTCTGTCGTGCCCAACGGAAGCCGCGGGTCGATGGGCGTATCGCGCCAGGTGTCGCGGAGCCAGGCGTGGGCCGGGTCGTCGCAGCTGCGCCAGGCGCGTTCGGGGCCCGACATGATGTTGAGGTAGTACATATGGTGGCCGGGGGCGGCGATGGACGGGCCGTGGTAGCCGTGCGGTACCAGCACCACGTCGCCGGTGCGGACCTCCTCGAGGACATCGATCGGTCGAGTGGCCGTCCCGTACACGCGGTGGTAGCCGAATCCAGGTGAACCTCCTGCGCCCGAGGCGAATTCGAAGTAGTAGATCTCCTCCAGCGGCGTCTCGTGCTCGGAGTGCTCGTCGTGCTTGTGCGCGGGATACGACGACCAGTTGCCGCCCGGCGTGAGCACCTCGCAGGCGAGGAGGGCATCGGCGTCGAACGTGTCGGTCATCGCGAAATTGTGCACCTGGCGGCTGGCGTTGCCCGCGCCGCGCAGCTCCACCGCGACGCCCGCGGCCGGCACGTATCGGAACGGCAGCGACCGCCGGGCCACCGCGCCACCGAGGGCGACCCGCCCGGTACCGGTGACGGTGTAGTCGCTGTCGCGGCCGATATACGCGAAATCGGTGGGGCCGTCGAAAACGCTGCTGCGGCCGGATAATTCGTGCGCCTCGCCGCCACAGGACACCAGGAACGATCCTGACAGCGGCACCACCACGATCTCGTCTTCGCCGCTGTGCGCCCGAAGCGACTGTCCCGCGGCCAGTTCGGCGACGTGCAGGCTGCAATGGTCCCAACCGGCGGATTCCCGGGTGACCGATACGGTGTACGGGGCGGCGGCACTGCCCGCCGGAAGGTAATACCTGCTGCTCATCGCGGTCACCGCACCAGCGATACGGCGGTGTCGACGGCCCGGGCGACATCGCCGTCGCGCGGATACAGCAGGGCCCTGCCCACGACCAGCCCCCGCACCCCCGGCAGCGCAAGGGCCTCCGCCCACCGCGCGTAGGTCTGCCCGGGCGCGGACTGCGGATCGCCGCCCAGCAGCAGCGTGGGCAGGGTGGTGGCGTCCACGACCCGCGCCATGTCCTGGACGACGGGCAGCTTCAACCAGGTGTAGGCGGACGTCGACCCGAGACCCTGCGCCAAGTGAATGCTCTTGATGACCGCGTCCGGGGACAGGTCGTTGACGACCGCGGTGCCCGGACCGCCCGGCCGCGTGGACAGGAACGGCTCCACCAGGGCGACCAGGCCGAGGGCGGCGAGGTCATCGATCGCGGCCGCGCACGCCGTCATCGTCGACAGTGTGCCCGGGTCCGTCAGGTCGAATCGGTTGAGCATCTTCGCGCCGTTGAGTCCGGCGGCCGCGGTGGCGCGGGCGGTGTAGCCGGTCATCCGGTCGTCGAGTTCGAAGGTGGCTCCGGCGAGGCCGCCGCGGTTCATGGAGGTGAACACGACCTTGTCCTCCAGCGCGCCGAGTAATAGCAGGTCCTCGATGATGTCGGCGGTGCCCAGCACGCCGTCCACCCCGGGCCGCCGCAGCGCCGTCACCAATCGGCCGAGTAGATCGGTGCGGCTGTTCATCGCGAACGGGTCGCCCGCCGCCGACAGCGCCCCGCGCGCGGGATGGTCGGCGGCGATGATCATCAGGCGCCCGTCGCCCCGCACCAGTGGTCGGCGGCGGCGCTCGGCGAAGGCGCGAGCGACGGCGCCCGGATCGGCCGCCCGCAGGTCGGTCAGCTCGGCGGGAGTACGCACCGGGGTCGCCGGTGGTCTCGTCCGATCGATGGTTTCGGTCACTGCGGGCCCTTCCGGTCGGCCACGGCGCGAGCGGCATGTGTCAGGACATGATTATGTGTCAGGACATATGATGTACGCCCCGACGGCCGTCCCGACCGATTTCGACATCGACGACCACGCCGTAGTGGTCACTCGGGTGGACACCATCGGTGGGCTGGTCGAAAGCCAGTGTCGCGGAGCGGATCTCGCAGCGGGCGCGGGGGTGTGCGTGCCAGGAACCGGTGAACACGTAGTCGATCCGGCGGCGATGGCCGGGCTGGCGGACGATCTGATCGAGCAAGGCGGCGGCGTTGGCGTTGTCGGAGCTCCAGGTGTGGCCCGGTCCGTCGCCGGCGACCTCCCAGGCGTCGTGGTAGTGCACGCTGCGTCCCGAAAGTGACTGGCGGCCGGTGAGATAACGGATGCTGGCCGCCTCGGGCGCGGCATTGAAATCACCCGCGATGATCGTCGGCAGCTCGGTGCGGTGGCGGGCATCGAGATCGCTGAGCGCGACGGCCTGCTGTTCACGGACGGCTTCGGCATCCAGCCGCCACGACGCGGTGGCCGAGATGAACAGCACCTCGCCCTCGTCCGGCAGCGTGACCCGGGCCGCCAGCGTGCACCAGGGCACGTCCGCCGCACCGGCCAGGCGCAGGTCGAGCACCTCCACGATCCGATGTGGCAGGCGCGAGGCTATCGCGTTGCCGCCGTAGCGATCCGCGAAGGGCGGCGTGTACGCCATGGCCTCGGACTGATGAGTGCCGTGCAGCCCGGTGCCCTCCAGCAACTCGGCAAGGTGGTCGGCGTCGAGGACTTCCTGCAACGCGACGATATCGGGGTCGAGGCGGCGCAGCTCCTGGTTCAGCAGGCCGAGTCGCCGGGGATCGCCCTCTCGGTTCTGGACGTTGATCGTGAGGATCCGAAGGTGCACAGGGGAACTCCAGCTTCTGGTGCGAATGGTGGTGTGAACGGCCGACGACGCGGTCCTCAGACGACGTACTGCCCTGCCCGGTAGCTGCCGCCGTGCTGCCGGGTGAGGACGTTGAGGCGGTTGAAGGCGTTGATATTGGCGATGAGCGCCACCAGCGCGCCGAGTTGCTCCTCGTCGTAATGCTCGGCGGCGTTCGCCCACACTTCGTCGGTCACCCCGTCGGCGGAGTCGGCGAGGCGAGTGCCCGCCTCGGCCAGCGCCAAGGCCGCGCGCTCGGCGGCGGTGAACACCGTGGCCTCGCGCCAGACCGCGACCAGGTGCAGGCGCACCGCGGTCTCCCCGGCGTGCGCGGCCTCCTTGGTGTGGATGTCGACGCACGCGCCGCAGCCGTTGAGCTGGCTCGCGCGCAGCCGCACCAGTTCCTGCGTGGACCGCGGCAGCGCCGTTTCCCCGAGCGCCGCGCCCGCCGAGACGAGGTACTTCAGCGACTTGGCCGTAACGGGGTTGTCGAACAGGTTCATGCGAGCTTCCATGACGGACTCCTACGTGTTGCGAATCGGTACACCCCTCCGACGGGACAGCCCGGCCGGATGTGAGGTGCGCCAGGCCCCGGCCTCCGGGACTACGCCGTCGGCGGTCCCGGATAATTCACAGCACGGTGTTCGAAGCCGGTTATGTACGGCCGGCCGAGCGTTCCGGATTCCCTGCGCGCACGGCTGGGCAAGTCGCCGACCTGGGCTGGGTTGCCAGTACGGCGAGGAAGCGGTCGATGCTTTGTGACCGGGCGAGGGCGGAACGCTGGTGGTCACGCACGATGGATTCGGCGCGGTCGATCACGGCGTTGGTGAGTTCGTGGGTGAGATCGTCTTCGAGTTGCCGACGGACCTGTGCGAGGTTGAGTAGTCCCTGTCGGTGTACCCGGTCGGCTTCGAGGGCGGCGGTTTCGCGCAGTGAGCGGAGGATTTGCTCCGCGTCCTTGCGTGCCTCGCGTCGGATGGCGGCCACTTCGGTTCGTGCGTCGGCGATCGACTGGGCGAAAGCGCGTTCCGCGGCGGCGAGTTCGTCTACTGCCTGTGCGCTTTCCTCGAGTTGGCTGCCGACGGCGTCCTGTGCTCGCCGCGCCATAGTCCGTAGCTGTGGCGCAACCCATTTCGCGAGCACGCCCACAATGACCGTGAAGCCGAGGAGCTGGCTGAGGAAGACCGGCCAGTCCCAGGTGATGTCGTAGATGCCGCCGGTCTCGCTCATCGGTGTCCGCCTCCGGTCAGTCGCTCGGCGAGGTCGGCGGCGAGTGGGTCGATTTGTGCCTCGAAGCGTTGTGCCGTCTCGGCGGCGTGGGCTCGCAGTCGGCTGGTGGCGGCGGCCACCATGTCGTCACTCTGTGCCTGTGCGCGCTCTCGGGTCGTGGTCACCATGGCCTGTCCCTCCTTCCGGGCGTGCTCGCGCAGTTGTGCCGCATCGATACGGGCTTGTGCGAGCGACGTGTGGTAGCTGTCCTGGGCGGCTGCGAAGGTGTCGGCGGCTCGTTGCCGATGGGCGATGGTGTCGGCGACGCGGGATTGCCGTTGCTCGAGAATGTCGCGGAGAGGCGGCACCACGAACAGCCGGATGACGGCGAACACGATCAGGAAGATCGTCAGCTCGACGAAAAATGTGCCGTCCGGGATCAGGAAGTTTTCTTTCGCAGAAGTCTTCTCGGTCATGCGCGCTACTTGCCCGGCGCCGCGAAGGCGAACAATGCCATGAACGTCAGATTGATGAAGTACACGGCGTCGACGAGGCTGACCGCCATCAGATAGTTGCCGCGCAGCTTGGCCTCGGCATCCGGTTGCCGGGCGATGCCGTTGATCAGGGCCGAGCCCGCCATTCCGTTGCCGTAGCCCGCGCCGATGGCGCCGCCGACCATCATCAGTCCGCCTGCGACCAGCGCTGCCGCCTGGACGATCGTCTCATTGGTTACCGCAGCCATGGGTATTCCTTCCGTTCGAACGACCCGCCACATGCTTGTGGGGGCGTTGGCTTTCAATGGTTTTCGTGCTCGCTCTCGGTGGCTTGACCGAAGTAGAGGATGGTCAGCAAGGCGAAGATGAATGCCTGAATGAATCCGACGAACAGGTCGAACAGTTTCCAGATCGCGTTCGGTCCCCAGCTCAGCCAGGCCGGTAGCAGGGCGATCACCGAGATCATCACTCCGCCGGCGAACATGTTGCCGAACAACCGCAGTGCGAGTGACAGCGGTTTGGCGACTTCCTCGATGACGTTGATGACAATCATCGGGCCCCAGCCCATATGCCCTTTGAGAACCTGCTTTACGTGCCCGATCGGGCCGCGCCGCGCCATGCCCGCTGCCTGATAACAGACGAAGACGAACAAGGCCAGTGCATAGGTGAAGTTGACATCGGCGGCGGGCGGCGTGATCAGCTCGCCGTCGCCGTACTTCACCGGCAGTACGGACAGCCAGTTGGACAGCAGCACGAAGACGAACAACGTCACCGCCAGTGGTAGGACGAACGGCGCAACCCGTAGTCCGACGGCGGTTTCCACCTGCGCGCGCATCTGAACGGTCACGGTCTCGAAGAACAACTGCACGCCGCGCGGAACCCCCGACGTCAACCGGATGCGCAGAGCGATCGCGAGCCCCACCACGACGGTCGCCGCGACCGCGGTGGCGACGATGGTGTCGACATGGAAATCGCAGCCGAGCACGTGTGCGGTCTCGTGGTGTCCCACTTCGATTTTCGTCATCGCGCCCCCCGCAGTACCGACACGGAGTTCCATAGCAGAGCGCCGAATTGAACCGTCACCAGGCCGAACAGGATGCCCAGCCCGTCCGGCCGCGTCAGGACGCCGACGATCAGCGCGAAAGCGCTGACCACGAACAGCCGCATTCCCGCCAGCGCCGTCGAACGGCTTCTGCCGGAGGCGCTGTCGCCGTCCAACCGCACCATGCCGATCCGCGTGAGCCACGCGTTGATCAATCCCAAAACGATTCCAGCGCAGATGAATACACCCAGCGGCAGCCGATCCTGCGTTCCGGCCGTCACGAGAACCACTGTTCCCGCTAGGACGGAGGCGACGATCGGGCGACGGGCCACATTGACCGGCATATGCCCTCCCTCGGCGAAGCGTGATCGTGGATGACGAAGTCGCAGTCCACATCTCGAGGCCATTCTGTCCTACTACGGCTCGTAGTACAAGAGCGGACAAATAGTGCATATCGGACAACCGAAACCATCGCCGCCGGCCTCTTTATGGTATGTGTATACCATAAAAAGCGTGAGGGGGTGCAACACGGCGGGCAGGGCGGATCACCGGCGCACCTCGACACGAGCAACGCGCCTGCCGCATCCGGATGGCTGGTACCGGTGTGCCTGTCGGCGGAGGTCGCTGCCGGGCGGGGCGCCATGAACAAACCTGGCGCTACATCCCCGCCGCCCGGGTCGAGCCCACCTTCACACCGTGAACCGTCCTGGTCGGAGCGTGCTCGCCGCCGATCCAGGAATACAGATACGTGATACCCGTGTTGTGGATCTCGGGTAAATCGTAGAAAAACGTAGAAGGCAGGGGTGGACCCCGAAGATGACCAGGTCAGCGGTGGTATAGGCTTTGTCGGTCATGAAGTCGGCTTTCCCGGGTCCGGTCGGTGCGGTGCCCAAGACGGTCTACCTCGATCACGCGGCCACGACACCCATGTTTCCTGGCGCGGTCGAGGCGATGACGGCTGCCCTGCGCGGGGCGGGTAACGCGTCGTCGCTGCACGGTTCCGGGCGGTCGGCGCGGCGGCAGCTGGAGGAGGCGCGGGAGTCGATCGCGGCCGATCTGGGCGCGCGGCCGTCGGAGGTCATCTTCACCTCCGGCGGGACGGAGAGCGACAACCTCGGCGTGAAGGGGATCTACCGGGCGCGCCGTGACGCCGATCCGCAGCGGAGCCGGATTCTGGTCAGCGCCGTCGAACACCACGCGGTGCTCGATGCCGTCGAGTGGCTGGAACAGCACGAGGGCGCGCGGGTCACGCTGCTGGAGGTCGACGGAACCGGCACGGTATCGCCGCGCACGCTGCGCGCGGCGCTGTCCGAGCACGCCGCGGAGACGGCGCTGGTCACCGTCATGTGGGCCAACAACGAGGTCGGCGCCATCGAACCGATCGAAGAATTGGCCGCCGTCGCACAGGAATTCGATATCCCGATGCACAGCGACGCGGTGCAGGCCGCCGCGCAGCTGCCCATCGGGTTCGGCGCCAGTGGCCTGTCCGCGGCCAGTTTCGCGGGCCACAAGGTCGGCGGACCGCACGGCATCGGTGTGCTGCTGCTGGGCCGGCAGGTGCCGTGCGTGCCGATGATCCACGGCGGCGGCCACGAACGCGACCTGCGGTCGGGCACCTCCGACGTGCCCGCGGCGCTCGGCCTGGCGGCGGCGCTGCGCGAGACCGTGACCAGATTGCCCACGCGTACAGACGAATTGGTGCGGCTGCGGGACGCGCTGATCGCGGGTGTGCGGACGGCGATTCCCGACGCCGTCCTCAACGGCCCGGAGGGCGTGCGCCGCCTGCCGGGCAACGCCCACTTCACTTTCCCCGGCTGCGAGGGCGATTCGCTGCTGATGCTGCTGGACGCCGCCGGGATCGAATGCTCCACGGGCTCGGCCTGCAACGCCGGGGTCGCCGCGCCCAGCCACGTGCTGCTGGCCATGGGCGTGGAAACCCGGCAGGCGCGCGGTTCGCTGCGATTCTCGTTGGGGCACACCACAACCGAATACGACATAGCGAGACTGCTGGAAGTGCTGCCGCCGGTGGTGGAGCGGGCCAAGGCGGCCGGGCTGGCCGGTGCGAAAGGAGGTACGCGATGAGAGTGCTCGCAGCGATGAGTGGCGGTGTGGATTCCGCCGTGGCGGCCGCCCGCGCGGTCGAGGCCGGTCATGAGGTGGTCGGCGTGCATCTGGCGCTGTCGGCGACGCCCGGAACGTTGCGCACCGGGTCGCGCGGCTGCTGCTCCAAGGAGGACGCCGGCGACGCCCGCCGCGCCGCGGACGTGCTCGGAATCCCTTTCTACGTGTGGGATTTCGCCGACCGCTTCAAGGAAGACGTGATCGACGACTTCGTCGCCGCCTACGCCGCCGGTGAGACCCCGAACCCCTGTCTGCGCTGCAACGAGAAGATCAAGTTCGCCGCGCTGGCGGACCGGGCGGTGGCACTCGGCTTCGACGCGGTCGCGACCGGCCACTACGCGCGGCTCGAGGACGGCGTGCTGCGCCGGGCGGTCGATGCCGACAAGGACCAGTCCTACGTGCTGGCCGTGCTCACGGCCGAGCAGCTGGGCCGCGCGATGTTCCCGGTGGGCGACACCCCGAAGCCGCAGATCCGCGCCGAGGCCGCCGAACGCGGTCTCGCGGTGGCGGACAAGCCCGACTCGCACGACATCTGCTTCATCCCCTCCGGCGACACCCGCGCGTTCCTGGGTGCCAAGATCGGCGTCCGGCCGGGGGCGATCGTCGATTCCGACGGGCGCAAGCTGGCCGAACACGAAGGGGTGCACGGCTTTACGATCGGTCAGCGCAAGGGGCTCGGGTTGCCCGGGCCCGCGCCGGACGGCCGTCCGCGCTACGTCACCGAGATCGATCCGGATTCCGGCACCGTGCGGGTCGGCGGCGCCGAGGACCTCGAGGTGTCCACGGTGCTGGCGGAGCGGCCGATCTGGACCTCCGGCGCCGCGCCGGACGGGCCGATCGAGTGCGTGGCCCAGGTGCGCGCGCACGGCGGCACCGCGCCCGCGGTCGCGGAGGCGGTCGACGGTGGCCTCGTGGTGCGGTTGCGGGAGCCGCTGACCGGGGTGGCCCGCGGCCAGGCCGTGGTGCTGTACCGCCCGGACCCGGCGGGCGACGAGGTGATCGGCAGCGGCACCATCAGCGGCACCGCCCGCGCCGAGGCGGATCTGGTGCGGTCGACGCCCGACTCGGCCCGCTGAGGCGGGTGCGCCGTAGGCTGTGGGTATCGCGTCCGGACGCGCGGTGACGTCGACGTCCGCGGTCCGCGACGATTCCGCAGTGGCGCTTCGCGCGCGCCGACATCGCAATCGAACGAGCTGGATGGTGCACGGTGACCTCGGGTGAACAAGTACTGCAAGGCGGCATCGCGACCGGTGTCGGGTCCTGGCCGGGCACCGACGTGCGCGAGGCGGCGGCGACCATCGTCGGCGAACTGGGCAACCTGCCGCACCTGGTCGAATTGCCCGCCCGCGGAGCGGGTTCGGATCTGATCGGGCGCGCCTCGGCGCTGCTGGTGGACATGCAGTTCGAGACCTCGACCCGCGCCTACCGGATGGCGCCGCGGCCCGGCTCGGTCTCGCGGCGCGCGTTCGATCTGCTGCGCACGGATCTCGACGCGCTCGAAGAGGCTTGGGAGACAGCGGGTCTGGCCGGGACCGGCCGATCCGTGAAGGTGCAGGCGCCGGGCCCGCTGACGCTCGCCGCACAGGTCGAACTCGCCAACGGACATCGGGTACTCACCGATCCCGGTGCGGTGCGCGATCTTTCGGCGTCGCTGGCCGAGGGCCTCAGCGAGCACGTCGCCGAGGTCGGCAAGCGGCTCGGCGCGAATGTCGTGGTGCAACTGGACGAACCGTCGCTGACCGCGGTGCTCGAGGGCGCCATCCGTGGCGCGAGCGTACTGCACACCGTGCGCGCGGTGCCGGAGCCCGAAGCCCTCGACATCCTCGAAACCGTCGTGACCGCGCCGGACGCGCCGGTCCTGGTGCACACCTGTGCCGCACCGCCCGCACTCGGCCTGCTGCGCGGAAGTTCCGCCGCCGCAATCGGTTTCGATCTCGCCGTGATCGGCCCCGCCGACCTCGACGGCGTCGGTGAACTGCTCGATTCCGGCAAGCTCCTGGCTCTCGGGCTGGTGCCGACCGCCGCCCCGGCCCGCCCCGTCACCTGGCGGGAGGTCGCCGAGCCCGGCGTCCGGTTGATCGACCGACTCGGCTTCCCCCGCCGCCTGCTGCGCGAGCGGATCCTCGTCACGCCCGCGTGCGGGCTGGCCGACGCCTCGCAGGCCTGGGCACGCCGCGCCCTCGAGCTGGCGACCGAAACCGCCCGGATCTTCTCTCAGGAACCGGAGTCGATCACCTTCGAGTGACGGCCGTCAGCCGCCGAAATAGGGGCGGGCGCCCGGGTGGCCCAACTGCCAGTTCTGCGGTTTGCCAGGCGGATACTCGACCGGGATCTGGTCGCCGGGGGAGGGCCACTGGTTCACGTCCCACGCGAACCGGCCGTAGACCGTCTCGCCGCCGACCGACGGACCCGAGATCGTGCCGGTGATGGTCACGTATTGATTCCCCTGCGCGGCCGGGCGCGGACTGACCCCGGTCACGTGCAAGGTCCCCACCTCGGGCTGCGGTCGATTCGAGCCCGCCCCGCCCCTCGTCCCGCCGCCCCGCCCCCGCCGATACGCCATGACCAGCGCCACGAGCACCACGACAGCGGTCACCAGAAACGCGATCTCCAACATGCCACCATGGTATGCGGGCGCGCCTGCGGCTACGTTGCTCAGCGGGGTCTCGCGGCAGTCCCGCGCCGCGTCCGCTCGCTGTTCACGCCTGGGTCAGTGCGTGGTCAGTTCGGTGGCGCCCTGGGGTGTGCGGCGTAGTTGCCAGACGGCGGTGCGGCGGGATTGGGAGCGGCCGTTGCCGCGGTCGATCAGGGTGCGGTTGCGGGTGGTGAAGATCAGCTGGGCGCCGCGGGAGTTGGTTTCCGGGTTCTGGAACAACTGGATCAGGCGGTCGGTCGCGTCGCCGGTGAGGTGGGTGTCGATATCGTCGACGGCCAGCACCCGGCCGGTGTCCAGGGCGTCCAGTATGGGCGGGAGCAGGCGCAGCAGGGCCAGGGTCGCGGTGGACTCGTCGGTGATGTCGAACGCGGCATCGATGCCCTCGTGCACCAGGCCCAGGCCGACGCCGCGGCGGGCCACCATGCGGGAGTAGAGGGTGTCGCGGGCGGCGCGCAGGTTGCTCAGTTCGCGTTCGAGCCCGGTCGGAGTCAGTCCGTGGGTCGCCCGCAATTGCTCGGCGCGGGCGGGCGAGGCCAGGCAGGCGTCGAGTTCGCTTGCGGCACCGGCGATATCGCCGTCCAGGTCGCGCAGATAGTCCGCGTACAGCGGGTCGTTCTCGGCGATCAGCAGATCCTCGATGCCGAGATCGGCCGACCGCAACAGCGTGAGCAGCCGCGCGGCGTTGCCCTCGGAGCGGGAGATGTGGCTGCCGAGCTGGTGTGCGATCGTCTGCGTATCCTGTTGCCCCCGTTGCACATCCAGCTGCGCGGAGAACCAGCGGTACGCCGGGACCAGCGCCTCGGCGTACATCTGGCCGGTCAGGCTGAGCAGCAGCGCGTTCGGGCGCACCAGCGGCGCCAGCGCCCCGATGCCGTAGCGGACCGGCTCGAACAGCGGGCCGAGCCGCACGTCCGCGCCCTCGCGCTCGAAGACGATGCGCTTGCGGTTGTGCGGGTGGCTGTGCAGCCATTCGGCAGTGACATCGGCGTTGTCGAGGCGGAATCCGTAGGTGTAGGGCACGCCCTCGGCCACGAACGTGGCGACGAATTCCGATGGCCGGTCGGCGAATCCGAGATGCGGCGACCGCACCGGGCCGGCGTAGGGATCCCAGCCGGTGACGGAGTTCAGCACCGCGTCGCGCATATGACCCAGCGCGTCGATCAGGCTGGACTTGCCGGTCGCGGCGGTGCCGTGCACCGCGGTCACCGGTGCGGGCAGCGCCCCCGCTCGGCTGCCGACCAACCGCAGCTCCTGCGTCTCGGCCAGCGATCTGTGGTTCGTCACCTGAAAACTCCGCAACACCCGTGCCATCCTGCCGTCCGCCTCGCCTAGCCGCGACAGCGGCATTGACATGCAACCAAACGGATGCCTATTGTGAAAGGCATCCAAATGGTTGCCTATGGAGGTGGCGAAGTGGACGAGGTGTTCAAGGCGCTGGCCGATCCCAGCCGACGCCTGCTGCTGGACAGCCTGAACGCGGACAACGGGCAGACCTTGCGCGAACTGTGCGCCGGGCTGGACATGACCCGCCAGGCGGTCAGCAAGCATCTGGCCGTGCTCGAGTCGGCGAACCTGGTGACCACCCGCCGCCGCGGCCGGGAAAAGCTGCACTACCTCAACGCCGAACCCGTCAACGCCATCGCCGACCGCTGGATCAACCGCTACGACCGGGGGCGCATAGCAGCCCTCGCCGACCTGAAAACCGCACTGGAGGGCACGAACATGAGCGAAGAATTCGTCTACACCACGTACATCAAGACAACGGACCGCAAGCTGTGGCAGGCACTCACCGACCCCGCCTTCACGAAGCAGTACTGGGGCGCCTCCTTCGACACCGACTGGCAGCCGGGCTCGGTCATGACCTGGTACGAAAAGGATTGGAAGAGCACCGACCCCGAGCAGGTGGTGCTGGAAGCGGAGCCGTACCGCAAACTGTCCTACACCTGGCACACGATGAGCCTCGAACACGCGGACGCGTTCGGTATCGACCACCAGACGGCGCGGCAGTGGATGACCGAGCCACGCTCCAAGGTGACGTTCGAGATCGAGCCCATGGGTGAGATCGTGAAACTCACTGTCGTACACGACGGTTTCGAACCGGACAGCGCGCTGCTGAAGGCGCTCAGCGGCGGCTGGCCGAGCATCCTGGCCAACCTGAAGACACTGCTGGAGACCGGCGAGGTGTTGCGGTTCGAGTGAATTGCCGATGACCGGCGGCTGATTCGCGGCGGGCGGCCTGTGGAATCCATCCCGGGCACGCCTGCCACGCCGCGATGTCCCAATTACGAACCGCTGGTCCGCGGGGCAGCACACTCCGACCACGCTGCCGTAGATCACTACGAGTGCTACGAGCGCCAACCATGCCGCTGTGGTGCTCATGTTCGTCTCACCTGGCACGAGAGCATGGCCCAGCGAGCAAAACTCATTCGGGGAGTGGCAGTTTCGACGTCCACTATGCACATCAGTGCGTGTAGCTGGATCACGTCCAGGTGGCTGGGTGAGGGCGTGATCACGGCGTCGACGTCGGCGGCGCGCACCTGATCGACCAGCGGGATTGCGGATGGGTCGGGCCAGTACAGTGCGTAGCCGAGTCGCCGTGCGAGCTGGCGGATCCGGGCGTTCTCCCACTCTCCCCACGGACTGACGGCGAGGTCTACCCACGCGAATGCGGTCGGGTGTGTCCTCATGGCCGTGCTGCTGTCGTGTCCGTCGTGGTGTGTGTCGAGCGGTCGTCGAGCACACGCGTACCCGACCATGGGCACCGTTCGCGGTCCTGTACTCGGTGAGAGGCGATCTTGCCGTCCACCAACGGGATGAGGCCATCACACAACCACGATGGGCAGGCCACGCTGACCAGCTCGCCGGTGTCTGCCGACATGTTTCCAATACCGCACTGAGACAACAGAATCCATGGCGTGTTGCCATCGCACATCTCGGATGCCTTCCGTGTAGATCCAGTGGGAAGCACCCGGCTGACGAAGGTCTATGCAAGATCCGGAGTGGGAGGAGAGCAGCGCCGCCGGGCGCACCTAGAAGTCTGGCGACGGAGGTCACCCCGGAGTAAGTTCGTCAAAGGTGTTGAAAGGTGTTGAATCGGCCGTCGACGAGACCTGGGAGAACCGCAAGTCCGGCCGAACGCGTCAACCATTCGGCGGTGGGTGGATGAAGGTGGGCGTCCGCGTTCACCTGTCCCGGAAATCCTGGCGGACTTGTTCTCCGCGCGGTTCGGTTACCGGGTGACCACCTATGACCTCGGGTTCGGGGACACGCCGGCGGTTGACCGGGCACTGGTGTACAACCCATCGTTGAAGGTGACTATCGAAGCAGTAGCAGACCTCGGGAGAGCCGACGTGGACCGTAGAAAGTTCCTCATCGCCGCGCCGTTCGCTGCGGCTGCGGCCATCGGACCGTCTCGTGATTGGCTGCTGAACACGCTGGATCAGTTGCCTGACGGAGGGCAGCGGGTCAGGCTCGAAGATGTCACCGCTGTGAAGAATATGTTCTCCCACTTCCAGGAGATGGACATTTTCCAGGGTGGAGGCAGCGGCCGACTTGTTCTGGCTGCGTACATGAACGAGCACGTGTATCCACTGCTGCGGCGGACGTTCACAGAGGAAGTGCGGCGAGCGCTTTCCGGTGCGGCGGCTGAGCAGACGTACTTGCTCGGATGGATGGCGTTCGACAGCGGTGAGCACGGTGCGGCTCAGCGATATCTCGTTCAGGCGTTGCGGTTGTCGGAGGAGTCGAAGGACGCCGCGCTCGGTGCTCATGTTCTTGCTGGAATGGCCGATCAGGCGTCGCTACTCGGTCACCCCCAGGAAGGCCAGCGGCTCGCGCAGGCCGGTCGTCAAGGGCTTGCGAAGGCGAATTCGCCTGCGTGCCTTGCGGATCTGTGGACTCTCGAGGCCCGTGCGCTAGCCATGATGGGTGACAAATGCGGCACCGCGCACGCGATCAACGAGGCAGAACGCGTTTTCGACAAGATCGATCCGAACGCCGAGCCGGAATGGGCACGCTTCATCGACCCGGCATACATCTGCGGGGAGTGGGCGAATGCCTTCCGTGATCTCGGACTGCCGGAAAATGCGGAGCCCCATGCGCGCCGGTCGATTGCCTACGCGCGCAGCCAGAATCGCGCCCGCCGCGGCGCGCTGTCCCACGCGGCGCTGGCAGTCACTCACATTCAGAGCCGAGACCTCGACGCTGCGTACGTCGCGGCGGTCCGCACCGTCGACTTGTCCCGGAAGGTCAAGTCTTCACGGTCGGTGGAGGCAGTCCGCGACGTCCAGCGGCAGATGAGGTCGTTCGGGCCGCATCCGCTGGTCGCGGACTTCAACGAGCGTGCCCGCGTGCTACTGGTTGCGTAGCAGCGGGTACGCGGAAGCGGTCCATCCGTTGCCATGAACGACGATGAGGGACATGAACGAGCAGGGAAGCCCTGTCCTGTATGCCATCGTGACCGGTTCGCCCGCGGCGCGTGATGTGGGCAAATTGGTCGAGCTGGCTCAGGGGGACGGCTGGGACGTATGCGTGATCGCTTCGCCGGACGGCCGCCGATTCATCGATGCGGACGCGCTGGCGGCCAAGACCGGATATCCCGTACGCAGTCAATACAAGGAGCCCGGCGCACCTGACGTACTGCCACCCGCCGACGGAATGATCGCCGCACCCATCACCTGCAATTCGGTCGCCAAATGGGCTGCCGGAATTTCGGACACCCTGCCCCTCGGGCTTCTCGTGGAAGCGGTAGGGAAGGGCCTTCCCGTGGTGGCTGTACCGTTCTCCAACCGAGCACAGATGAGCTTTCCCGCAATCCGGACCGGCATGCGCAATCTGTCGGAATGGGGCGTAACGGTGCTCACGGGCGACGAGCACGAGCCGGGCACGGGGGAGCGGTTCCTCCCTCGGTTTCCTTGGGTGACTGCGTGGCGCGCTCTACTCGAGCATCCTCGACTTACCGTGCCGGGCGGGAGTGCTGGTCGGTAGCGCAGTCGGTATGCCACGCGCTTCGCGCCAGTGAGTGTGTGTGCGGCCGTGAACCCGCTGGCCGGAACGTTGGGAAATCGGGTTGGACTCCAATAGATTGGCAGTCGTGAGCGATGGTCTGCGGTTCGTTTCGACGGTGGCGGAACTTGATGCGCTGCCGCTGATGTCGGTGATCATGGCCGCCAGGCCCGCGCGTTCGGTGTATCAGAAATGGATTGATCAGCAGAGTGGGACGCCGAGTTGGGTTCGGACCATGAGTAGCGATCGATACACGTCCGAGGAGTTGGCGGTCGGGCCGTTTCCGTTGTCGGCGCCGCAGCGGTTCTGGTTCGTGGTGCTCTACGACCCGTCCGAGCATGGTCATCCCAATGACTGGGAGACGGCCGACTCGGCGGCGCCCGCGCCGTGACGTAGCGCGGTGCGCCGCCGTGGTCGGCGAAAAGCTTTGCGGCTCAGGGCAACATGCCGTAGACGCGGGTGGGGGTGATGCGGGCGAGGACGCGGCGTTCGGTGACCATGGCCTGGCGGTATTCGTCCCAGTCCGGGTGCTCGCCGCTCGCGGCGCGGTAGTAGTCGACCAGGTCGTCGACCGCGGCGTCGTGGGGGTCGGCGGCTACCGCGGTCAGCTGCACGTCGCCCTCGAGGACCGCGTATGCCCAGAAGTCGTCGCTGGTCACATGGATCGCCGCCCAGGGCTCGCGGCGTAGGTTGACGTACTTCGCGCGGTCGGCGGTGATCGAGATCCGGATCACGCCGTCGTCGCCCACCAGGTGCAGCACATTGGACTGCTGCGGTCGGCTGTTGCGGCGGATGGTGGTCAGCACCGACCTGCGGTGTGTGCGAGCGAAGTCGAGTGCCTTACCGAGTTCCATCTGGCCTCCAGATCGCGGTGTCCGTGCGGTCACCGGTAGGGCTTGATCATCTACCGTCGCACCCCGGTTGTCGACATGATCGATGCCGGGAGACCGGGCGGTTTCCCGGACGCGAGGGCTGCGACGTGCCCGAATGTGCCCCGGAGGTGTCGGTCGACTCCGCTAATCTGCGTGCTGTGAGCGAATCCGGGATCGAGAGCAGCGAGGCGACAGCGGACGAGCGTACGCAATGGCAGCAGCTGGCGGAGGAGGTGCGTGAGCACCAGTTCCGCTACTACGTGCGCGACGCGCCGATCATCTCCGACGGCGAGTTCGACAAGCTGTTCCAGCGGCTGCTGGCGCTGGAGGAGGCCCACCCGGACCTGCGCACGCCCGACTCGCCGACCCAGCTGGTCGGCGGCGGCGGAGGCCCCGAGGTGAACCCCGGAGGCCCCCACCAGGGGGGTTTTTGGGTGGGCACAGGAATTGGCGTGGTGGGGTTTGGGGGGGGGGGGGGGCGGGGGGGGGGGGGGGGGTGGCGCCCCCCCCGCTCCTGCCCCCGCCCGACTCGCCGACCCCGCTGGGCGGCGGCGGCTTCGCCACCGAGTTCACCGCGGTCGACCACCTCGAGCGGATGTTGTCGCTGGACAACGTCTTCGACGAGGAGGAGATGCGGGTGTGGGTGAGCCGGGTGGAGGCGGAGACCGGCCCCGACATCCACTACGTGTGCGAGGTGAAGATCGACGGCGTCGCGCTCAACCTCGTCTACGAGGACGGGCGGCTGACCCGCGCGGCCACCCGCGGCGACGGCCGCACCGGTGAGGACGTCACGCTCAACGCCCGCACCATCGACGACATCCCGGTCCAGCTCGCCGCGAGCGACGAATTCCCGGTGCCGCCGCTGCTCGAGGTGCGCGGCGAGGTCTATTTCCGGCTGGAGGATTTCGAGACCCTCAACGCCGCGATCGTCGCCGAAGGCAAACCGCCCTACGCCAATCCGCGCAACACCGCCGCCGGTTCGCTGCGGCAGAAGGATCCGGCGGTGACGGCGCGGCGCCGGCTGCGGATGATCTGCCACGGTTTCGGCCGCATGCGCGGTTTCACCCCGGCCTCCCAGTACGAGGCCTATCGCGCGCTGGCGGCGTGGGGCCTACCGGTGTCGTCGCACACGGTCCGGGTGCAGGGCGCCGACGCGGTGGTCGAGCGCATCCGGTACTGGGGCGAGCATCGCCATGACATCGAGCACGAGATCGACGGCCAGGTGATCAAGGTCGACGAGATGGTGCTGCAGCGCCGCCTCGGCTCCACCTCCCGCGCCCCGCGCTGGGCGATCGCCTACAAGTACCCGCCGGAGGAGGTCACCACCAAGCTGCGCGATATCCAGGTCAATGTCGGCCGCACGGGCCGGGTGACGCCGTTCGCGGTCATGGAGCCGGTCACCGTGGCGGGGTCGACGGTGTCGATGGCCACGCTGCACAACGCCGCCGAGGTCCAGCGCAAGGGCGTGCTGATCGGCGACACGGTCACCATCCGCAAGGCCGGCGACGTGATCCCCGAGGTGCTGGGCCCGGTGGCCGATGTGCGCGACGGCTCGGAGCGCGCATTCGTGATGCCCACGCACTGTCCGGAGTGTGGCACCGAACTGGCGCCGGAGAAGGAGAGCGACGCCGATATCCGCTGTCCCAACCAGCGGTATTGCCCGGCCCAGTTGCGCGAGCGCGTATTCCACGTCGCGGGGCGCGGCGCGTTCGACATCGAGGCGCTCGGGTACGAGGCGGCCGTCGACCTGCTGAAGTCGGGCGTCATCGCCGACGAGGGCGACCTGTTCGATCTCGACGAGGAAAAGCTGCTCACCACAACGCTTTTCGTCAACAAGAACGGCAGCCTGTCGGCCAACGGCAAGCGCTTGCTGCAGAATCTGGACAGCGCCAAGGATCGTCCGCTGTGGCGGGTGCTGGTCGCCCTGTCGATCCGGCACGTCGGCCCGACCGCGGCCCGCGCGCTGGCGGCCGAACTCGGCAGCATGGAGCGCATCGAGAACGCGACGCTGGAGGAGCTGTCCGCGGTCGACGGTGTCGGCCCCACCATCGCGGTCGCGGTGAAGGAATGGTTCGCCGTCGACTGGCACCGCGCCATCGTGGCGAAGTGGGACGCCGCTGGGGTGCGGATGGCCGACGAGCGCGACGAATCCATCGAGCGCACCCTCGAGGGCCTGTCGATCGTGGTCACCGGTTCCCTGCAGAGCCTCTCGCGCGACGAGGCGAAGGAGGCCATCCTGGTCCGTGGCGGCAAGGCCGCGGGCTCGGTGTCGAAGAAGACGGCATACGTCGTGATCGGTGATTCGCCGGGCTCGAAGGCGGCCAAGGCGGAGGAACTCGGCGTGCCCATCCTGGACGAGGACGCGTTCCGCCGATTACTCGAGGGCGGTCCGCCCGCGCTGGAGTGACCCGGCGCGGGCAGCGGCATCCGCACCGGATGCTGCGGCGGGTCGTGCCGGATAGGACAAGCGAAAGGTGTTGTGTGATGGTGGATTTCGACGTCGAGATCCGGAAGGTGCGGACCGAGGAGTTCGCGACCGTGGGCGCGCTGACCGTCGAGGTCTATGTCGGTGAGGGGCACGTGGACGCCGAAAGCCCCTACGTCGCAGAGCTGTTCGACACCGCGACCCGCTCGGTGTCCGCCGAGGTGCTGGTGGCCGTGCGCGACGGCGAGGTGCTCGGCTCGCTCACCATCGCCCGCTACGGGACCGACTACGCCGACATCGCCCGCCCGGGCGAACTGGAGTTCCGGATGCTCGCGGTCGCCAAGCGGGCGCGCGGCGCGGGTGTCGGCACCGCACTGGTGAACCGCGTCATCGACATCGCACGCGCCGAGGAACTGTCCGCGGTCGTGCTCACCACCATGCCGTCGATGCCCGACGCGCGCCGCATCTACGAGCGGCTCGGCTTCGCCGGTGTCCCCGAACGCAATTGGCGGACCGCCACCGGACTCCCGCTGACCGTCATGCGGCTAGCGGTGTGAGTGCCCGAATCGGCCCAGCACTCAGGCTCAACCGAGGACGGTGGCGATTATCCCGGTGAGGTAGCCCAGCCGCGCGACCTCCGACGGCCGGAACTCCGGCCCGCCCGGCCGGCCGAGCAGCAGCACCTTGCCGGTGTTGCCCAGCGGGGCCGCGGAGAGCTTGGTGTCCATGTCCTTCCAGATCTGCGGCACCCAGTCGGCTTCGCCGTCGAGGGCGGCGGGCTTCTCGAGTGGCATCCACGGCACCGTCACCGCCTGGGTCTGCGGTGCGCTCTGGCTGCCCACCACCCGGTAGGCGCCCTGCGGGCCCATGTCGATCACGGTGCTCCAGCCGACGCGCAGTACGCGGGGCACCCCGTCGACGAGCACCTGTAATCGGTCGTCGCGGGCGCTGGCCACCTGATCGATCAGCTCCAGCTCGCGATGGGTGTCGAGGATGCCGGAGTACGGCCGCAGCGAGTCGACCCGCACATCGGCCAGGGACTCGGCCGCGGTGATCAAGGTATCGGGTAGCGCGCCCGAGGGAACCTCCACCACGAGATCGTCGATCGCGTAGCCGGCGCCGCGTTCGACCACATCCAGCGAGAGGATGTCGGCGCCGACGGAGCCCAGTGCCAATGCGAGTGAACCGAGACTTCCCGGGCGATCCGGAAGTTGCACGCGAAGCAGGAATGACACGTGCGTTCCTTCCTTTCCTGTGCGACCGAAACTTTCGGACGGATACCCCCGTCTCGCAATACTTACACTCGCGGGTCTCGGCCACCGACTCGAAGTCGCCGGAGTGATGTATGCCACTGCCATTGTGGGTCGGTTGGCGCTTCCGTGCCAGCGGTATCGGCGGGAGACCAGAGTTCGGTTCATAGACCATAGTTCAGTAGCAGTAGAGTGGCCTCTGCACAGATCCCCGGCACGCACCCGTGCCCGGGAGAACACCTCCCACCTGCCGAAAGGGGTCCCGCGGTGCCCGCCATCTCCCGCGACGAGGTCGCACACCTCGCCCGGTTGTCCCGGCTCGCCCTGACCGAAGAGGAGCTCGACCGGTATGCCGGGCAGCTCGATTCGATCCTGAGCCACGTGCAGGTCATCGCGGAAGTCGCCGCCGACGTGCCGGCCACCGCCTCGCCGAACCCGACCACCAACGTGACCCGCCCGGACACCGTCGTGCCCGGCCTCACCCCGGAGCAGGCGCTGTCGGGCGCGCCCGCGGTCGAGGAACAGCGCTTCATGGTCCCGCAGATCCTGGGAGAGGGCGAATGAGCGACAGCGAGCTGACGAAGCTGAGCGCGGCCGAACTGGCGGAGCGGATCCACGCTCGCGAGGTGTCCTCCGTCGAGGTCACCGAGGCGCATCTGCGGCGCATCGCGGACGTGGACGGCGAGTACAACGCGTTCCTGCACGTGGCCGGTGAGCAGGCCCGGCAGACCGCCGCCGAGGTGGACCGCGCGATCGCCGCCGGGTCCGTGGCCTCGCCGCTGGCGGGAGTTCCGTTGGCGCTCAAGGACGTTTTCACCACCACGGACATGCCGACCACCTGCGGGTCGAAGATCCTCGAGGGCTGGGTCCCGCCCTACGACGCGACCGTGACGGCCAAGCTGCGCGAGGCCGGTATCCCGATTCTCGGCAAGACCAACATGGACGAGTTCGCGATGGGCTCGTCCACGGAGAACTCGGCCTACGGCCCGACCCTGAATCCCTGGGATCCCCAGCGCATTCCGGGCGGTTCCGGCGGTGGATCGGCGACGGCGCTGGCGGCCTACGAGGCTCCGCTGTCCATCGGCACCGACACGGGCGGCTCGATCCGTCAGCCCGCCTCGATGACCGGCACCGTCGGCACCAAGCCGACCTACGGGACGGTGTCGCGGTACGGCCTGGTGGCCTGCGCCTCGTCGCTGGACCAGGGTGGTCCGTGCGGGCGTACGGTGCTGGACACCGCGCTGCTGCACGAGGTGATCGCGGGCTACGACCCGAAGGATTCCACCTCGCGCAACGCCCCGGTCGCCCCGGTGGTCGAGGCGGCGCGCCAGGGCGCGCGGGGCGATCTCAGCGGCGTGAAGGTCGGTGTGGTGAAGGAACTGCACTCCGACAGCTACCAGCCGGGCGTGCTCGCCTCCTTCGACGCGGCCGTGGCCGTGCTGAAGGATCTGGGCGCCGAGGTGATCGAGGTGTCCTGCCCGCACTTCGAGTACGCGCTGCCCGCCTACTACCTGATCCTGCCCAGCGAGGTGTCGTCCAACCTGGCCCGGTTCGACGCCATGCGCTACGGCCTGCGCGTCGACGACGACGGGCAGCACAGCGCCGAGCAGGTGATGGCCGCGACCCGTGAGGCCGGTTTCGGCCCGGAGGTCAAGCGCCGCATCATGATCGGCACTTACGCGCTGTCGGCCGGGTACTACGACGCCTACTACGGTCAGGCGCTGAAGGTGCGCACGCTGATCGCGCAGGATTTCGACAAGGCGTACGAGCAGGTCGACGTGCTGGTGTCGCCGACAAGTCCGTTCACCGCGTGGAAGCTGGGCGAGAAGGTGGACGACCCGCTGGCGATGTATTTGTCGGACCTGTGCACGCTGCCGACCAACCTGGCCGGGTACTGCGGGATGTCGGTGCCGTCGGGGCTGAGCCGCGATGACGGCATGCCGGTCGGCCTGCAGATCATGGCGCCCGCGCTCGCCGACGATCGGCTGTACCGGGTGGGCGCCGCCTACGAGGCTGCGCGCGGACCGATCGCGTAAGCGCGGCAACGGTTCTCAGGGCCGCGGCCAGGGGCGGCCGTCGAGGCGTTCGATGTCGGTGTTGAACCGTTGCAGGTACCCGGCGAAGGCGGCGACGTCGTCGGCCGACCAGTCCTCCATCACGCGCCCCAGGCCGTCGACGTTGGCCTTCCGCTCGGCGGCGAGGTTCTGCTCGCCCTTGTCGGTGATCCGGAACTTGCGCGCCATGCCGCCCTCCGGATCGGGGATGCGCTCGACCAGACCGCCCCGCACCAGCGCGGCGGTCTGCCGGTTGAGGGTGGACGCGTCCAGGCCGAAGGCGTCGCTGAGCTGACCGATCGACATCGGCCCGGTGATGGCCAGGCGACTCAGCAACAGGTAGGCGCTGCGTTCCAGGCGGGTGTTGTCGCGGCGGTATCGCGGGTTGAGGGTGTACCGGCCGAGCAGCATGGTCTCGAATTCGACGAGGTCCGTGGGCTTGTCCATGCCGTCCTTCCGCCTGTTCGCGCTGCCGGTCCGCGGGGACCGGTATAGCACGGGCACCCTTGCCCGGGCCGATGATGTGCGCGATACACATATTATGTGCCGTGCACACCGGCCCCGGCGGCCCGGTGCCGTCAGCAGCTCCCGAGGGCGGTCCCCTGGTCGGTGCCGTAGCGGTGGCCGTGGCCCGGCGGCGGGCCGAGGGCCGTCAGCAGATCGGCCGTGGTCTGCACGAAGCCGAGCACCGGCAGCCACCGCGGATGCGGCGCGTCCGGCCGGGTGCCGGTGAGATCCGGTGCGCGCCAGAGCAGTTCGGGTGTCCATTGCACCACAGGGTCGGAGGAGTTGGCGAGAATCGTCGCGCCGGCGCGGTGTACGCGCCCGGCGGGCGGTCCGGCCCACAGCGCGGCGCAGACCCGGCTCCGCTGGTCGGCCTCGTCCGCGAAGATCGCGCTGCCCGCGGTGGCGCCGAGACTCTGGCCGTAGACGTACAGGCGGGGTTTGTGCGCCAGCGCGGCGATCCGCCGTTCGACCGCGGTGAACAGGGCGCGGGCGGAGTCCTCGGCGGAACGGCGGCCGAAGAGGAAGGTCGCCCAGCTCGGCGCGGCCGAGTACTGCAGACCGACCAGTGCGACATCGCCGCCGAATCGCCGCTCCAGGCCGTCGGCGGCGTGGGAGTCGATCCAGCCCGATCCGGTGGGCACCGTCACGACCAGATTGGCGCGTTCGAAGCCGCCGGACCGTTCCAGTTCGCGGATCGCCAGGGCCACGCGGGACTGGAGATCGGGTGCGGAATCGAGGCCGACGTAGGCCCGCACCGCGCGCGAGGTGACGGTCCCGGCGACGAATTTGCGGCCTTCCGTGCCGAGTGACTCCCAGCCGACCACCGACGCCGCGCTGCCCGAGCGGGTCATCGAAAGGGGTTGCGTCAGGGTCGAATCCGGGCCGGTGTCGGCGGCGGCGACCGAGCGATTCCGGTCCAGCGCGGTCGGCAACAGCACGAACTGGGTGGCCAGCGCCGCGGCGAGAACCAGCCCGGCGCTGCGGCGGCGGCCGATGCGCCCGGCGCACCAGCGCAGGCCGCGCACCGTGCCGACCAGGATCAGCACGATCAGCGCGGCGCCGGCGGCGCAGCGGGACCAGTGCCCGAAGGAGATGGCCGGTACGTCCATGGCGGTCCGTAATGCGTTCTGCCACTGCTGGGCTCGCACGAGGCACGCGATGACCACCAGCGTGCCGGTGAGTGCCACCGGCATCCGGGCGCCGCGGAGTTCGCGGTTGATGTCGAAGCCGCGGCGTCGCGTGAGCGCGCGCAGCACACCGGCGGCTGCGAACAGCATGGTCACCAGCAGGGCGGTCAGGATCGCCTGGGCCGTGGCGGTGCGGGGTAGCAGGCCGGGGGACAGCGAGACGGCGGTACCCAGGGTCACGGCCAGTGTGGTCCCGATGCGGGGCGGAGTGCGGAAACGGCGGAATGCCCGGTGGGTCGTGGGCGGGCGGGGCACGAGCCGGACCCGGCGGCCCTCTGGTCTGGCAACGATCGTGGACATGCGAAATCCTCAGTGCTGCAGTGGAATCGGTGATGTCGGCGCGATGCGCCGGGCGGACGGTGGGCACGCCGAAGACGCCGTGCCACCCGTCGGTGGTCAGGTACCGGGCGCACCGGCACGGCAGTGGCCGTGCGGGCGCTCGGAATGTGGCCGGATGATCGGCCGCCGCGAGCCGCCCGGGCTCACGGGTGTATGCGGCCGTGTGTGTCGGTGCCACCCGGTGCGGGACGTGCCCGCGGTCAGTACGCAATCCGCGGCCTCCGGCGCAGCAGTACTGCCGCGGTGACGCCGCGACGGCGCAGTCTGCGGATGCCCAGGATCAGCGCGAGCAGGGCGACGACGCCCCCGGCCACCGGAGCTACCACCTGGTGACCTACCTCGGCGCCGGACAGTTCGGCGCCGAACATGTACTCCGGCACGGGCGTCGCGTAGTTCTGGCGACGCGAGTTGAGATCCACGGCGGTGGTGGCGACGCCCGCGAGGACCTCGCACCGAGTCCTGTCGAGCGGCTCCGAATGGTTGCCGCAGGCGGCGTACATGCGGTGTTCGAGGGCGGCGTCGACGGCCTGGCGGGCCCACGGGCCGAGCGGCTGGCGCTCCTGTTCGGCGTAGCGGAGCAGGTCGTAGCCGAGGTCGTGGGCCTTGCACGCCGTCTCGAAATCCGGAGGCAGCGGGATCGGCGAGGAGCAGCCACCACTGGGGTCGATCAGCAAGCCTTCCGCTACCACGGGTCGGTAGCCCCGCTGTGCCGGGAAGTCGTCGGGGATCGCCGCCTCCCAGGGGCGGTCGCTGGTCAGTTCGGTCACCGCTGTCCGTGCCGCCGCGCTCTCGGGGGTGGGGTGCGAGATGGCGGCGGCGGCCGCCGGGGCGAACGCAACGGTCGAACCCGCCACCATCGCGACCACGCCCGCGGCTCCCGCCAGCCGCCGTAGCCGTCCGGATCTGCCGGGCGGTGTGCCCGCATCCCGCGCATTCGACGAGCCGGCGATCGACTCGGCGCGGGATGGGTGGTCCTGCGTTGCATCGCTCATGACAGCCTAGGTTATGGACAGGCGCCTCACCCGTCCTCACGCCGGGGATAGATTCGGCGGCCGCAGCCGTGGGGGAGGGCCGCGGGCGGCTCGTACCGGGGTAGGGGGTGCGAATTCACCCGGGGGTATGACGACGCAGGTCGAGCGGATTTCTACTGTCATAGGCATGGCTCGGATGGCGCGGACGGCGCGGCTTGTGACTGGAACGGCACGCGACCCCCGACGGTTGCGACTCGCCTTCGACGGGTTCACCGCGTTGGTCACCGCGATCCTGTTCGCCGTGGCGTGGCCGACGCTGCATCTCACCCATCAGGTGCCGGCGGCGGCGCAGCCGTTCATCGCGGGGCTGGCGGCCGTGCCGTTCGCGCTCGTGCGCGTGAATCCGGCGCTCGGCTGGGCGATCTCCGCGGGTTCCGCGCTGGTGATCGCGCTGGCCATCCCCAACCAGCCGGGCAATACGCTGCCGTTCCAGGTCGTGCACATCCTGGTGTTGTTCACGCTGCTGTTCGCGGTGGCGGTGCGGGCGCAGATGCAGATCGTCGCGGTGGCGTGGCTGTTCTCGTCGCTACTGTTCGCGACCAGCATGGCCCGCACCGGCGACGCGGCGTTCGGGTGGCCCATCGCGATGTCGGGGCTGGTGGTGTTCGGTCTGCTGGTGCGCTGGCTGGCCCTGTCGCGCCGGGCGCTGGTGCGGCAGGAGGAGGAGAACGAACTCGAACGCGCTCGCCGGGCGATCCTGGAGGAGAAGGCGCGCATCGCACGCGACCTGCACGACGTGGTCGCCCACCACATGTCGATGGTGGTGGTGCAGGCACAGACGGCGCCGTACCGGGTCACCGACGTGTCGCCCGCGGCGCAGGTGGAGTTCGAATCCATCGGCGCTTCCGCGCGCGAGGCGCTCAACGAGATCCGCAGCATGCTCGGCGTGCTGCGCAGCGACGGGCAGCTGCCCGAGCACGCGCCGCAACCCGCGGCCGCGGACGTGCTGACCGTGCTGGACGGCGCCCGCCGGGCGGGTGTGTCGATCGAATGGGCCATCGACGGCGAACTGGCGACCATCCCCGACACCGCCGGGCTGGCACTCTATCGGATCGTGCAGGAGTCGGTGTCCAATGCCTCGCGTCACGCCGCGGGCGCCGTCGTGCGCGTCGCGATCACGGTCGGCCCGGGGGTCGCGGAGATCGTCGTCGGCAACGCGCCGGGGACGAGCGCGGCGAGCGGCACCTCCGGCACCGGCATCGCGGGCATGCAGGCCCGCGCCGAGGCGATCGGCGGCGTGCTGACCGCGGGGCCGCGCCCGGACGGCGGGTTCGAGGTGCGAGCGGTACTCCCGTTCGGCGCGGAGAGCGCCATCGCCCCGTCCCCCGCACCGGCGTTGGGAACGTCCGCGCACCAAGCGCTCAGTCCTTTCACCACACCGACCGATCGGTCCTGAGGTCCGCCCGCTCCTGCCGGTGCGGCGGTTCGGTCCGCCGCGTGCGAAACTCGTGGCGATGTTCACCTATCTTCCGGCGATCGGAATGGCGGCCCGCCGCATGTGCCAGGCCGCCGGGTCGCTGCCGATCGCCCGATTCAGCTGAGGTCCGTTCCGTGCCGATTACCGTGTTGATCGCCGACGATCAGGCGATGGTGCGGCAGGGCTTCGGTGCCCTGCTCGCCGCCCAGTCCGACATCAGCGTCATAGGGGACGCGGCGAACGGCAAGGCCGCCGTCGACGAGGCCAAGCGGCTGCGCCCCGATGTCGTGCTGATGGACGTGCGCATGCCGGAGATGAACGGCCTCGACGCCGCACGGGCGATCCTGGCCGCGAACTTCGATCCTCCCGTCCGGGTGCTGATGCTGACAACCTTCGACATCGACGACTACGTCTACGAGGCACTGAGCCTGGGCGCCAGCGGATTCCTGCTCAAGGACGCGCCCGCCGAGGAACTGGTGCGCGCGGTGCGGGTGGTCGCGGACGGGCAGGCGCTGCTGGCGCCGACGGTGACCCGGCGGCTCATCGCCGATGTCACCCGCCGCCGGGCTCGGCCCAAGCCGACGCCCGCGCTGGACGCCCTCACCCCGCGCGAGCGCGAGGTGCTGGAACTCATCGCGAAGGGCATGTCCAACACCGAGATCGCCGAGGCCCTGTTCGTCGCCGAGCAGACCGTGAAAACCCATGTCTCCAAGGTGTTCTCGAAGCTGGAGCTGCGCGACCGCGCGCAGGCGGTGGTGCTGGCCTACGAATCCGGCCTGGTCACGCCCGGCTGACGGGGCAGGTAGGATCCCGGCTCGTACCTCGCAGGAAGGGGATCGCCAGGTGTTCAGCAGCGGTGACGTGTTCGCCGGGTTCTCCATCGAGCGTCTCCTCGGGCAGGGCGGGATGGGGTCGGTGTACCTCGCGCGCCACCCGCGCCTGCAGCGCCTCACGGCCCTGAAGCTGCTGAATCGGGAACTGTTCGCCGACGCCGAGATTCGCGCGCGGTTCGAGCGCGAGGCCGACCTGGCCGCGCAGCTGGACCACCCGAACATCGTCGCCGTCTACGACCGCGGCGTCGAGGACGAGCAGCTGTGGATCAGCATGCAGTACGTCGACGGCGTGGACGCGGCGACGGTGCACCCGCATTCGCTTCCGCCGGAGCGCGCGGTGCAGATCATCGAGGGCGTCGCGGCCGCGCTGGACTACGCGCACGGCAACGGCGTCCTGCACCGGGACGTGAAGCCCGCCAACATCATGCTGGCCCGCTCCGTCGGCGGCAAGGGTGAGCGAGTGTTCCTCACCGACTTCGGCATCGCGCGGCTGCGGGAGGATTCCCAGCATCTCACCCAGGCCGGGATGTTCACCGCCACCCTCGCCTACGCGTCACCGGAGCAGATGACCGGCGCCGAGCTGGATCACGGATCGGACCAGTACTCCCTGGCCTGCGCGCTGTACTGGCTGCTCACCGCGACCGGGCCCTTCGATTCCGAGGACCCAGGCGAGGTGATCCACGGGCATTTGCAGCTGCCGGTGCCGCCCGCCAGCGTGCGCCGCGTCGGGTTGTCGCCGGCCATGGACGTGGTGATCGCCAAGGCGATGGCCAAGCGGCCGCGCGAAAGATTCGCCAGCTGTTCGGAATTCGCGGCCGCCGCCCGGCACGCGCTGACCGCTCCCGTGCCCGTCGGGCCGACGACGGGCCAGCTCCCCGTCGTGGGGGTGCCGCCCGCGGTGGTGGCGAATCCGCCGGTCCCGCAGGCGTATCCGGCCGTCGTGCCGGTGGGTGCGCCGATCAATACGGGTGCCGTGGCGGCGGGCCCGGCCGCTGTCGCCGCCGCGGTGCCGCCCGGTCCTCCGGCTCCGCCGCCGCCGAGCGCGGCACCGGCGGCACCGGGGTATGTGCCGCGACCGGCGCCCTATCCGCCGTCCCGGCGCTCGTCCGGCGTGATGGGCTGGCTCATTCTCGTGGTGGTGCTGCTCGTCGCGGTGCTGGCGGTCGTCATCGGTGTCGTCGCCTCCGGTGACGACGATTCGGAGATAGACGGTTTCGACACCACCACGCCCCCGCGGGTGTCCGACCCGGTGCAGGGTCTGCAGGCGATGCATGCCGCTTTCCCGCGACTGGTTCCCGATCTTCCGCCCGGCGACAGCGCCGGTAACGGCGTCGGCTTCGGCGGCAAGGTGTGTTACGCGACGAGAGCCGGGAACCCGCTGGTCCAGCACAACGAGGGCCAACCGCTGCTGGGCAACTGGATCGCCGCGTGGGACTGCTGGGCGGGCGACGAGGAGCAGCCGGACTACGCGCTGCTCGCCTACGGGTCGCCCGCGGATGCGTACACCGTCCTCGCGCGCCTGCCCCCCAACCGAAAACTGGTGGAGCAGAACAGCGGCAGCCAGTACACCAACCACCGCTGGAACACCCCCGAAGACCAGCCGCGCACCACCTACTACGTCACGACCTCCTTCGAGAACGACCCCGAGCGCTCGCACTACCTGTTGTTCTGCAGCGACGACTACTGGCCGTCGACGCCACGCGGCCTGTCCGCCCCCGCCTTCACCGACTGGTGGAAGTCCCTGCCGCTCAGGTGATCCGAGGCACCCGAACCCATCACCGGTAATCATCCACATGTCTAACTCAATTACCCAAATGTAAAATTACTTGCTACGCTGCCCGAGTGCCAGCGCATCGGACCCCCGACCCCGCCGCCCGTCGGCGCGACGCCGACCGCACCCGGCGCTGCCTGCTCGACGCCGCGTTCGACGAGTTCTCGGCGCGCGGCTTCGCCGGGGCGCGAGTGAGTGCGATCGCCGACCGCGCCGGTGTCAACAAGCAGCTGATCACCTACTACTTCGGCGGCAAGGCCGGGCTGTACCAGGCGCTGCAACAGCAGTGGCTGGACCGCGAGGCCGACTTCGCCGATCCCGAGCTGCCCATCGGCGAGCTGGCCGTCCGGTATCTGGGGCAACTGCTCGCGGACCCGCGCGGCGTCCGGCTGCTGATGTGGCGCGGGCTGTCCGATCAGGCGCCGCCCCCGCCCTCGGTGGCGCAGGACGATATCGCCGACACCGAACGCCGTCAGCGGCGCGGTGAGATCGCCGCCGACATCGACCCCGCCGCTTTCCATTTGGCGCTGCAGGGCATGGTCATGGCCCCGGTGCTACTGCCCGGGATGGTCGCCGATCTGTTCGGGATCGACCCGCAGACACCGGAATTCGAGCAGCGCTACGCGGAACAGCTGCGCCGCATCCTCGCTCACCTCGCAGCACCGAAAACCGAAGAAAGAGAACAACGATGAGTATCCTCGTCACGGGCGCCCGCGGCAGTGTCGGCCGCACCGTCATCGAGAAACTGCTCGCCGCCGGAGAATCGGTGCGCGCGGCCAGTTCCCAGCCCGGCGACACATCGCTGCCGCCCGGGGTGGAGGTGGTCGGGTTCGATCCGGCCGACCCCGCCGCCGCCCTCGACGGGGTGGACCGGGTATTCCTGTACGCCGCCGACCGAGGGCTCGAGGAATTCGCCCGCGCCGCGAAAGACAGTGGTGTGCAACGCATCACGCTGCTGTCCTCGATCGCCGCGACCGAGCCCGGTAACCCGATCGGCGATCGTCACCTCGCGGCCGAGCGCCCCCTCCAGGACGCCGGACTGCCGCTGACCATCCTGCGTCCCGGCGCCTTCGCCACCAACTGGCGCTGGTGGGCGCCCTCGATCAAGTCCGAAAGCGTTGTGCGGCTGCCCTTTCCGGAGGTCCAGCAGAACTCCATCCACGAGGCCGACCTCGCCGACGCGGCGGTCACCGCGCTCACCGAACCCGGACACGAGGGCAAGATCTATCCGCTGACCGGCCCGGAATCGCTGTCGCTGCGCCGCATGGTCGGGATCTTGAGCGCCGCGCTCGGTCGGCCGCTGCGGCTCGAGCAGGTCAGCTACGAGCAGGCGGCCGAGTTCCTCTACAAGCCGGTGCTCGACCTGTGGGCCGAGGTCGGCGACGCACCCGCGCCGGTCGGCCCCACCTCCGAATCCGTCACCGGAAGGCCCGCACGCACATTCGCCCAGTGGGCGGCCGACCACGTCGCCGACTTCGAGTAGCGCTCGCTTCAGGGGGTCGCACGTTCGTCGAGGATCATGTGCCCGCCATCGACGAGGATCTGCCTGGCACGCCTGCGCACCCGGCAGTCGTCGACGGTGCAGCACATGTGGATCTGCATCGCCTCGTGCGCTTGATCGGGTGACAGCGGACCGGGATCTACAGTGCAGTCGAAGAGGAACATCATGGTGGCTACCAGCGTTCTTCGCGGAAAGGCCGGGTGGGGATCCAATCCGGGTAAGCGTATCCAGGTTCGCGGCACCGCGTGAGCGGTACCGGGTTACCCGGAGTCGACGCTCAGCCGAAGAACGCCGCCGCTTCCTCGTGCCGGTCCGCCGGTACCAGCTTCAGCTGCTTGGTCGCCTCCGCCAGCGGCACCAGTTCGATCTGGGTGCCCTGCAGCGCCACCATCTGCCCGAACTGCCCGTCGTGCACGGCCTCGGTGGCGTGCACGCCGAACCGGGTCGCCAGCACCCGGTCGAACGCGGTCGGTTTGCCGCCGCGCTGCACGTGCCCGAGCACGGTGGTGCGCACCTCCTTGCCGATGCGGCGCTCGATCTCGACGCCCAGCTGGTGCGCGACTCCGGTGAAGCGCTCGTGGCCGTACTCGTCGACGCCGCCCTCGCGCAGGTGGAACGAACCCTCCGTCGGCTTGGCGCCCTCGGCCACCACGCAGATGAAATGCGAATCCCCGCGCTGGAAGCGGCGTTTGATCATGGTGCACACCTCGTCCACGTCGAAGGGCACCTCGGGGACCAGCGTGAGATGCGCTCCGGAGGCGATGCCGGAGTTCATCGCGATCCATCCGGCGTGCCGGCCCATCACCTCCACCAGCATCACGCGCTGATGCGATTCGGCGGTGGTGTGCAGCCGGTCGATGGCGTCGGTGGCGATGGTGATCGCGGTGTCGTGACCGAACGTGGTGTCGGTGCAGTCGATGTCGTTGTCGATGGTCTTGGGCACGCCCACCACCGGGACGCCTTCGTCGGCGAGCCAGCTGGCGGCGGTCAGCGTGCCCTCGCCGCCGATCGGGATGAGAGCCTCGATGCCGTTGTCGTCGAGGGTCTGTTTGACCCGGCCGAGGCCGGCGCGCAACACGTCGGGATTGGTGCGCGCGGTGCCGAGCATGGTGCCGCCCTTGGTGAGCAGCCGGTCGGTGCGGTCGTCGTTCTGGATCTGGATCTTGCGATCCTCGAGTAGGCCGCGCCAACCGTCCTGAAAACCGACGATCGCGTCGCCGTAGCGGCCGTTCGCGGTGCGAACGACTGCCCGGATGACCGCGTTCAAGCCTGGGCAGTCCCCGCCTCCGGTCAAGACTCCGATGCGCATGCCCGCTATCTTGCCGGGCGCACCGCGGCAGCGCAGCCCCGGCCCCGTGAACCCTCGGTTACAGTGCTCAGCGCCCGGCGGGGCACTGCCCGGCGGGCAGTTCACCGAGATGCTTGCCGACCAGCGCGCCCAGCTTGTTCAGGATCTGCGTGCCGTCCTCGAATCCGCCCGAATTGGCTTGCGCCGCAAAGGCGATCGCCATCTGCCCGGACGGCGTCGTCACCAACCCGAACTGGCGGACCAGGTAGCTGCCGCTCGCATCCGGACCCCAGCCGCCCTTGTACTCGGCGTTGTCCAGGCGACCGATGCCCCACTGCTGGCCCCACACCACCTTGCCCATCAGGCCGACGACGGTCTCGGCGTCGGGCAGGCAGGGGAGCCGGGAGGCGAATCGCACCTGGTCGGCCAGTGACCACTCGGCCTGCCCGAAGGCGGAGTACTCCGCGCGGCTGCGCGTCGAGGGCACCTCGGTGGTGGTGTCGCCGCCCTCGCGCAGCACCGCCTCCACGGCCTGCGCCGCCTTGTCCGGCGCGCCGAGCGACTGCCACAGGCCGTCGGCGGCGCTGTTGTCGGATTCGGTGATGGCCGCGGACATCTGATAAGTGCCGGTGTTGCCGTTGGTGCGCAGCACCGCCAGTGTCAGCGGCACTTTCATCGTCGACCAGGCCGGACCCGAGGTCCAGTCGCCCATGGACGTCATCCGCTCACCGCCCACCGGCATCAGGGCGATACCGGCGTGGCCGCCCAGCGCCGGCTGGAGGTCCTTGAAGTCGGCGGCCAGCGTGCCGGGCAGCGCCACCATCGCGCCGATAGTGGCGTTGGCGGGGCGCGTTGCCGTGGTGAGCGGGTCGGTATCGGTCGGGGAGGAGCAGGCGGCGGCGCCCAGGATCAGCGCGCCGCACAGCACCGCGGTCAGTCGTCGGCGAATTCCCCCGGCGCGCGGTGATATTCGCCCGGTGCTCGTCGTCCCTGCACCGAAAATGCCTGGCAGTGGGCATTTTTCGGCCCGACCGGAACGGCCGTCCGGACGCCTGTGTGCTGCGTCCACCGGTTCACCTCCACCATCACGGGGCGGCCCGCCACCCGGACACCCGTCAGTCGAGGCATTGTGTGCTTTCCGGGCGCAGCGGTCAAATGCCGCAACTCACGGTGTCGCATATGCGACGGCGGGCCCGCTCACTTCCGGCATTCGCCGCCGCCCAGTTCGCGGATGTGTTTGGCCAGCAAGGCGGCCATCTTGTCGAGCATCGCGGTGCCGTCCTCGAACGTGCCCGAATCCGGCTGTGCGGCAAAGGCCACCGCCAACTGCCCGGACCAGGTGGGGACGAGGCCGAACTGGCGGACCAGGTACGCGCCGGTCTCGTCGTCAGGTCCCCAGCCGCCTTTGTACTCGGCGCCGACGAACGCGCCCAGGCCCCAGGACTGGCTCGAGGTGATCTCACCCATCAGGTCCACCACCCGCGCCGCCTGGTGCAGGCACGGCAGGCGGCTGGCGAAGCGGACCTGGTTGAGCAGCGTCCACACGGTCGCGCCGAAGGCCAGCGGGTCGTCGACCGTCTCGCGCGCCTCCGGATTGTGCCGATCGGCGACATCGGTTGTGGTGTCCCCGGATTCGCGCAGTACGGCTTCTACCGCTTCGGCCGCTCGATCGCCGCCGCCGATGGCGTCCCAGAGTTGCTGGGCCGCTTCGTTGTCCGACGCGGTGATCGCCGCCGACGCGGTGTCGAACATGCCGTCCGGATCATTGCGCAATGCCGCCAGCGCCAGCGGGACCTTGATGGTCGACCAGGCGATGCCGGTGGTCCAGTTGCCGAGGGTGATGACGCGGTCGCCACCGACCGGCATCACGGCCAAGCCCATGGTGCCCGGCAATTCGGCCTGGAGCGCGGCGAATTCGTTGGCCAGCGAGTTCGGGACGGCGCGGTCGTCACCGATGCGATGCGGTGCGGGCTGCTGCGCCGCCTCGTTCACGGTCGGGGCCGCGATCACGACCGGCTCCTCGTCCACCGGAATCGGCGCACCGGCGTGCGCCGTGCACGCCGAGATCGTCGCCGTCGACACCGCCAGCAGCGCCCACCGAAACCCTTTGCGCCGGAAACACTTCACCTCAGTAGACATACACCACCGCGTTCTCGCCACCGGTACAGGTGATAACCCGGCCCGACGGTGAGCAGTTCATCGTGTACGACCGGCCGGTGACCGGACTGACCGCGACCACGGAGGTCGGTGTGCCGGAACCGGATTCCGCCTCCGCGGCGTAGGCCGCGCGGACCGCCTCGGCGAACGCGCACGACGTGACCGACGTGCCCGTCGCCGATTTCGCGTACTTGCCCTGCGAGCGGGTAGCGCCCTGGCACTCGGTGGCGCCGGCGGGCACGGCCGCGGTGGTGGTCGTGGTGGACGTGCCGCTGCTCGGGGCGGTCTGCGGAGGCGGTTGGGAGACAGGGACATTCGAGTCGGCCGGGCCCGAGGCCACCGACGGGGCGGAACTGCCCGGCTTGCTCACGAACCTCCAGCCGACGGTCGCCGCCACCGCCGCGAAGGCCACCGCCAGCACGCAGAGCACGATCGGCAGGACGATGGAGCGCTTGCGGGAGCCGCCGTAGCCGTCGTCGTACTCGGGTGCGGCACGGTCGTAGTCGGAGTGGGGGCCGAAGGCGTAGTCGTATTCCTCGTACTCGTCGCCGTAGGCCTGGGGGTGCCGGTAGTCGTCGTCGGGGTGGCGGTAATTCGCGTCGGATCTGGTGTATGCGGAGTGTGCGTAGGCGTCGGGTTGGGGGTAGTTGCCGTCAGGGCGGGGGTGGTTGCCGCCGGGGTCTGAGTAGTCGTCGCCGGGTCCGGCGTAGTTGGCCTCGGTGGGGGCGTAGGGGTCGTCGGTGTATGCGTCGTTGCCGCGGGGGTAGGTGCTATCGGGGCCGGGGTAATCGGCTTCGGTCCGGGTGTAGTCGCCCTCGGATCCGGGGTAGGCGTCGTTGGATCGGGTGTAGGCGTCGCTGGGTCGGGTGTATGCGTCGTCGCGTTCGGCGTATGGGTCGTTGCCGCGGGGGAAAGTGTCGTCAGTGCCGGGGTAGTCGGTCTCGGTCCGGGTGTAGTCGGTCTCGGGTCCGGCGTAGGTGCCGTCGGCCCGGGCGTAATGGTCGTCGGATCGAACGTAGTTGTCGTCGGGTCCGGCATGGGGGTCGTCGGGCCGGGCGTAGAGGTCGTCCGGCCCGGCGTGGGCCTCGTCGGACCGGGCATAGGTGTTGTCGGATTCGGCGTGGCCGTCGTCGGGCCGGGCATAGGCGTTGTCGGGTCCGGCATGGGCCTCGCCGAGCCGGGCATAGGTGTTGTCGGATTCGGCGTAGGCCTCGCCGGGCCGAGCGTAAGCGTTGCCAGGTCCGGCGTGGGCGTCGTCGGGCCGAGCGTAAGCGTTGCCAGGTCCGGTGTGAGTGTCGATGCGCCGGGTGTAGTCGGGTTCGGGTCCGGCGTAGTCGTCGGTCTCGTGTAGTGGGTAGGCGCTCGCGGGCTCGATGTACTCGCCGCTGGGTTCGGGGTCGGCTGGCGTGGGGTGAGCGGATTTCCCCGCTAATGGGGTGAATTCGAACTCGCCCGGGCGCACCTGCGTCGGGTCCGTCGGGCGGATCACCGGGAGGTCTCCGGAGGTGTCGCGATCCCGGTCCGGGTCGGCGGGTGGAATGATGCGCAGGGTCCCCGTGGTCGGGAACCCGGTGGCGGGGGAACGGCGTCCGGCGTCCTCGCCCGGTTGCGAGCGGCGTTGTGTACCAGCGGTTTCGGGGCTCGCGGGACCGGCGGGACGCCGCTGCGGCAGACCCGTCGCAGATTCCTCCGCTCCGGCCCGCATGACGGTGGTGGACTGCCCGGCCGGTGGCGACGCCTCGCTGTCGGGAGTGAGAGCCGGGCCGCGCGGCGGGAACCTGGCGGGAATGGTGGGGCCCTCCGGCCCGAAGGGCTGGAACAAATTCGGTTCCCGAGCCGGTGTGGTGGGTTCCATTCCGGCTCCGCCCGTGGCGGTCCCGGCAGTGCGGCCGTCCGGGTTTCCGGTAGCAGAGCTGGCCGGGTTACCGAAGGCCGTGCCAGCCGGGTCGTCGGTAGCGGTGCCTGCCAAGTTTCCGGCACTGGAGCTGGCCGGGTTTCCGGCGGTGGTGTCGGTCAAGTTCCCGGCGGCGGTCCCGGCCGCTCCGGCAGTGCGGCCGGCCGGGGTACCCGGGGCAGAGCTGGCCGGGTTTCCGGTAGTGCGGCTGGCGGGGTTTCCGGGAGTAGAGCTGGCGTGGTTTCCGGCTGAGCGGTCGGACGGGTTTACGGGAGATGAGCGGGCAGGGTTTCCGGAAGAGGGGGCGGGGGCCCCGCCACGGGTTTGCTACACCTCCGCGCCCCCCCCCCATGGGGCGCGCCCCTCGCTCGTCCGTGAGTGGCCGCGCACAAACCGTCGCCGTCATTCGGCGCGCTTTGGCCGGGATCCACAC
>NZ_JARWOP010000314.1 GCF_029868745.1 Nocardia wallacei
GGTTTTGTGAGCGGGTCCCCTGCCCCCCCGGGGTGCTCCCCCCCCTCCCCCCCCCCGGCCCCCCCGCCCCCGGGGGGCCCGCCGGGCCCCCCCCCCGGTTCGGCCCCGGGACCGCACAACGGCTGTCGTGGCCGGACAACATCCGTGGACGCCGAAATTGTTGTCCGGCCTCGAGAGACGTTGACGGTCTCGGCTAGGGGAGTGGGTGGGCGTTGCGCTGGGTCAGCAGCAAGCCCATCAGGCCGCATTCCTGGCTTTGGGCGAAGAGCATGCCGCGGGCGGCTTCCTTGACGGGGCCGGCGGGGATCGCGTGGTCGGCCGCCTGTGCCATCGTGATTCCGCCCTGATGGTGGCGATACATCAATTGCAGGAACAGGATTTCGGCGGCGGGGCCGCGGGCGGCGGAGAGGGCGTCGAGTTCGGACTGCGACGCCAGCCCCGGCATCGCGGTATCGGTCGCCGCGGACGCGGTCGAATGATGGTGCGCGGCAATGGTATCGGAGTGCGGCGGCATCCAGGCCATCGGGTGCTGCGGCATCGGCGCCGCGTTGGCCAGGCGGAGCCAGCCGAGCATGGTGCCGATCTCCACCTGCTGTGTCCGGTCGATCTGCCGCGCCAGCCGCAGCACCGCGGGATCGACGCCCGCGTCCAGCCGCTGCACGATCTGCACGGCCTGCTGGTGATGGGCCGTCATATCCTGGGCGAAGCCGATCTCCGTATCGTTCAACACCGGTGTCGCAGTGTGGTTTTCGGGCACGACGAGGGGGCGGAGGGCCGCGCCGAGCACCAGCAGCAGCACCGCTCCACAGGCGAAGGAGGCGACACGCGGCCAGCGCCGCATCACGAACCCACGATCGACTGCTGGTCCGCCGGTGGCGAATACACCTCGTCGTCGAGTTGCACCACCAGGAAACCGTTGTCGTTGCAGGTGGTCCACAGCTGGTTGCCGTGCCACTCCGGCGGGGCGAAGCACCAGTCGGTGGAGACGTCGCCGAAGGCGAGCATGCCGCTGCGCGGCGAAAGCGCCTGCCCGGGATCGAATTTGCCCTCCAGCATGGCGCGGGCGGCCGAGAAGCCCTCCATCGCGGGCGGTCCGATCAGCGACGCCAGCGCGTGCGGCGAATTCCACAGCTCCAGATTCCGGCCGGTCCGGGCGGGCGGATTGAAGTACGCGATCTCGCGGACGTGGAACGGGTCCCGCACGTCGAACACCCGGATCCCCGAGGACTCCCAGCCGCAGGCCAGCGCGGTCGGGTCGTTCGGGCGGTCGGCCGCGCAGTAGTGCGGGTCGTAGGAGAACACCGAGCCGCCCATGGCCGAGGCCATCAGGCTGTCCTGATGTTCGGGCAGGTTGATCTCGAGCTTGATCTTGTTGACCACCTCGGGGCGGGTGTCGTCGGAGATGTCGACGAGTTTCACACCGCCCGAACCGCCCTCGTCGGCGGTGAACAGATACGGCTTGCCGTCGTAGGTGACGGGGATGCTGTGCTGGGTGGCCCAGCCGTCGGTCCAGAACACCCGGCCCAGGTGCGCCACTTGGGGATTCGGATCGCGGCGCTGCACCGCGCCGATGTCGAGCACGGTGAATCCGCCGAGCGCCGACAGGTACAGGCGGTTACCGTCGGCGCTGACGCCGAAGCCGTGTGCCTCGATTCCGGTGAGACCCTGCCAGACGACATGCGGATTCGCGGGGTCGGTGAGGTCGACCGCGCTGACGAAACCGGGCGCGATGCCCGAGGACCAGTAGGTGCGGCCGTCGGGGGAGAAGCCGCCCTCGTGCGTCGTGATCGGCAGCGGCATAGCGAGGTTGGAGCCCGGGCCGGGATTGAGCAGACGCGGGTGGGCGCAGTCGGAGATGTCGTACACCGACAGGTAGCCCGCGCCCTCACCGACCGGGACTCCGGTGCCCACCAGTAGTTTTCGCTGCTTGTTGACCTTCAGGCTCTCCCAGGTTCCGGCAAGCATGGCCGGTTCGGTGAGGGTAGCGGTGAGTGTGGGCCGCGCCGGGTCCGATACGTCGAGCACCTGCACGCCCTGGGCCGGGCCCAGCAGATTGCCGGGGAACAGCGAACCGGTGTAGGAGCAGTGGTCGAAGGTGGTGGAGGTGATGCCGCCGCCGCGCCCGGCGAAGCCGCCGACCATCGACATATTGCAGCTGTACCCCTGTGTACTGCGCCCGCTGCTGCGGTCGGCGGCCGGAACATCGCCTTGCAGACCGCTTTCCGGCCGTGAGCCCGGCCCGCAGTCGGCTCGCCCGACCGCCGTCCGGCCGATGTCGAGGAACTGCCGCACCTGACCGGTGATGTCGGATTGCAGATCCGCCGAGGCCCCGCCCAGCGGCAGGGCGGTGGCGGCGAGCAACGCGGCCGCGAGCACCACTATCGGCCTGGATCGCCGAACTCCCAGGAAGCGCCGCATCGCGTCCCCGCCTTCCACGCCGTCCCCACATCTCGCCGAGACGGGGCCGCGGTACGCCGTACCGCTGGTTACGCCAACGTCGAAACGGTAACGCGTCCGCTGTCTGGTACGGACCATTTCGGCGAAAGTGCCGATGAGAACGCCATTTCCGCTGTTCAGTCCCCGCGCGTCCCGGCGGCGAGGAAGAACGGGACGGCGACGAACAGCCGATCGCGGCGGGCCCGGTCGGCTTGGGCGTCGAGCCAGGGACCCTCGCCACCGATGTCCGCGAGCATCGGCAGGAACGAGGGGTCCGTCCACACGACCGTGTGCACCTCGACGGTGACGTCGGTGAAGCCGTTGTCCAACAGTAGGTTCCGGTATCGGCGGGCGACCCGGGGGCTGGGCTGGCGGTCCGCGCGCGCATGGATGAGGGTCCGGGTGAGTTCGGGATCGTCGGAGTCGATGACGCAGGTGTCCCAGTCCTGGCCGAGCAGCACCGCGCGACCGTGGGCGGCCAGGACCCGACGGGCCTCGGCGACGGCTCGCTCGGGCTCGGCGAGGGTGTGCAGGACCTTGTCGGCGCGGTAGCCGGTGACCGAGCCGTCCTCGAGGGGCAGCGCGGTGGCGTCGCCCACGCGGAACTCGGCCGCGGGCCAGCGCGCGGCGGCGGCCTCGAGCATGGCGGGGTTCAGGTCGAGGCCGAGGGCGCGTATCCCGCGGTCGGCCAGTTCGCCGACGGCGCGGCCACCGCCGCAACCGACGTCGACCACGGTGTCGCCGAGGTCTTGATAGCTGCGTTCACGCAGTTCACGGGCCTGCGGAAGGTTGTCGAAGGCGTCGAGCATGGTGAGCAATGTGGACATGGCCGCCAGTCTGCGACTTCATCCCGACCTGAAGTCAACCGTGCGCGGGCACTTCGCGCAGCAGGCCTTCCGCGGCGGCCAGGAGGCGTTCGCGCAGGGGCGCGGCCTGTTCGGCCAGCTGTACTTGGCCGCGGACGTACTCGGCCCGCCCGGCGGGGGTCTCTATGGGCACCGGGGTGTAGTCGTACCCGGACAGGTCGTAGGGGCTGGCACGCATATCGAGTTCGCGTGCGGCGCAGGCGAGTTCGAAACAGTCCAGCAGCAGTGCGGAATCGATGAGGGGGATCAGCTTGAAGCCCCACTTGTAGAGGTCCATGTTCGCGTGCAGGCAGCCGGGCTGTTCACGCAAAGGCTGGTCGTCGCGGGCGAGGCGGTCGGCGTTGCGCGGCGCCGCGTCGGGGGTGAAGAACCGGTAGGCGTCGAAATGGGTGCAGCGCAACGGCATCGACTCCACCACCGCGTCGGTGCCGGTGCGGCCGAGGCGCAGGGGGACCTGGGTGTGGCGGACGTCGTCGCTGCGGTAGACCATCGCCCATTCGTGCAGTCCGAAACACGACAGCTGCGGCGCGCGGGAACCGGTGGCGCGCAACAGCTTCGCGATGAATGCGATGGTGTCGCGGCGACGCGCCACGAAGGCGGGGCCGGCGGTCCACGCCGGTGCGCCGTCCGGGTGCCGCGGGACACCTTCGTACCCACGGGAATTCGCGTACTCGTGTGCATCCTCCAGCGCCACGCCGTACCCCGGGTGCCAGCGCCGCAGCTGTGCGGGCTTGTGGCCGTAGTAGGTGAACAGGAAGTCGATCACCGGATGCTTCGACCCGGCGGCGCGCTGCCGCAGATACGGCCCGATCAGTTCCTCGACCCGCGTGCGGTGGTCGGCCGCCCGCGCCCGCCAGTCGCGTTCGGGCAACACCCGCAGGTCCCGCGCCGCCGTCGTCATGCCGTGCTCACTCCGCGATCCGGTGGGTGGCGTCGCGCACCGTCCCCACGAACTCCTCGACCAGGTCCTCGAGCGCGACGATGCCGACGGTGTTGCCGCGGCTGTCGACCACCCGGCCGAGATGGCTGTTGGTGCGGCGCAGGCGGGCCAGCGCCTCGTACAGCGTGGTGCCCATGCTGAGCGTGGGCAGCGGCCGGATATCGATGCGCGGGATCGGCGTCGACGGCCCGGCCGCTTCGTCGGCCACCTTGTCCAGCACGTCCTTCACATGCAGATAACCGACCAGCGAACCCTCCGAGGCCCGGACCGGGTACCGCGAGAAGCCGGTCTCCGCGACCGCGGATTCGATGTCGCCCAGCGTCGTCCCGTCGCCGCGCAACGGCACGCAGCGGGTTTTCTCCAGCGGCACCATGACATCGGCGACGATGCGATCGGTGGTGCCCAGGGCCTGGGTGAGGCGGCGGTGCTCGCCCTCCTCCAGCAGCCCCTCCGAGCGGGACTCGCCGATCATCTCCGCCAGCTCCACCGACGACACGGTGGCGTCCAGTTCGTCCTTCGGCTCGATCCGCAGCGCTCGCAGCGTCAGATTGGCCGCCACGTTGTACAGCGTGATCAGCGGGCGGGCCAGCCGCAGGAACCACAGCAGCATCGGAACCAGCAGCAGCGCAACGCGTTCCGGCCCGGCGAGGGCGATGTTCTTCGGGATCATCTCGCCCAGCAGCATGTGCAGCACCACGACGAGGGCCAGCGCCAGGGCGAACGCGATCGGGTGCAGCAGCTGGTCGGGCACGCCGACCAGATCGAACGGCCGCTCCAGCAGATGCGCGATGGCCGGTTCGCCGACCCGGCCCAGCAGCAGCGAGCAGATGGTGACGCCCAGCTGCGCCGACGCCAGCATCATCGACAGGTGCTCACCGGCTCGAATGACCGTGTCGGCGCTGCGTTTTCCTTGTGCGGCCAGGGTTTCCAGGCGGTCGCGGCGCGCGGTGATGAGCGCGAATTCGGCGCCGACGAAGAACGCGTTGCCGCCCAGCAGCACCACTGTCAGCAATACCCCGTACAGGTCACCCATGGTGCAACTCCCACTGTGCGAGGGTGTCGCCGTCGATGGGCCGCAGCAGCACCCGGTCGATGCGGCGGCCGTCCATCCGTTCCACCTGGGCCAGCCAGCCGCCGTTGGTGTGCGGCTGACCCTGGTGGGCGGTGGGGCTGGGCAGTAGTACCTCGTCACCGGCGTCCGGGATCCGGCCGAGTTCGGTGAGGACGAGGCCGCCGAGGGTTTCGTACTCGCCCTCGGGTGCCTCGTAACCGGTGGCGCGGGCCAGTTCGTCGACGCGCAGCAGGCCCGAGCAGTTCCAGCCTGCGGCGGTGCGGCGCACGTCGAGTTCCTCCTCGTCGTGCTCGTCGCGGACGTCGCCGAGGATCTCCTCGATGATGTCCTCGGTGGTGACCATTCCGGCCGTGCCGCCGTATTCGTCGACCACCAGCGCCACCTGCATGCCGTCGGCGCGCACGCGTTCCAGCACGGCGTCGCCGTCCAGGCTGGCCGGCACGATCGGCACCGCGTGGGCGATCGCGCGCAGCCGGATGGTGCGCCGCTCCCGGACCGGATGCAGGAAGGCCTGTTTGATGTGCACGACGCCGAGCGTGTTGTCCAGGTCGCCGTCGATCACGGGGAACCGGGAGAAACCGGTGCGGCTCGCGGCGGCGATCAGGTCGGCGATGGTGTCGTCCTGGTCGAGGGTTTCGATCTTGACCCGTGGTGTCATCAGCTCTTCCGCGCTGCGGTCGCCGAATGCCAGCGAGCGGTCCACGACCATGGCCGTGCGCAGGTCCAGCGCGCCGCGCTGGGCCGAGGTGCGCACCAGCGAGCCGAGTTCCTGCGGGGAGCGCGCCGAGCGCAGCTCCTCGGCGGGTTCGATGCCGAACCGGCGCAGCACCCAGTTGGCGGTGCCGTTGAGCAGCTTGATCAGCCATTTGAACGCCGCGGAGAAGGCGATCATCGGACCGGCGGTGAGCCGGGCGGCGCCCAGCGGGTTCGCGATGGCCATGTTCTTCGGCACCAGTTCGCCGTAGGTCATCGACAGCGAGGTGGCCAGCACCAGCGCCAGAGCCAGTGAAATACCCTGTGTCGCACCGGTTCCCAGCCCGGCGGCGGTGAACAGTGGCTCGAGCAGCCGGGCCAGCACCGGTTCGGCGATGTAGCCGGTGACCAGGGTGGTGATGGTGATGCCGAGCTGGGCGCCGGACAGCTGGAACGACAGCGTGCGATGCGCGTGGCGCACCTGGCGGGCCCGCCGGTCGCCGTCGCGGGCGTGGGCCTCGACGGTGCTGCGCTCGAGCGCGGTGAGCGAGAATTCGGCGGCGACGAACAGCGCGGTGCCGACGGTGAGCGCGATGAAGCCCACCAGGCTGAGCACAGTGAGTACGACCGACATGGTCAGCACCGCCCGCAGCGGGGAGGAACTGTGGTTACGGGGGCGCCGGGTTCGTCACCCGGCTCGGTAGAGGAGCCCTCCTGTATGGCGCCCTCGGACGCGGGTGACAACTGGGTCCTTTCGGCAAACGGAGCTGTGTACATGCTGCGCACCAGCGACGGGACAAGCGTCCCGGTGCTCGGCGAGTCCCATGCTACCGGGTCTCGTGCGCCACTCCGGGGCCGCGGCACACCGGAATATGGAATGCGCGCGGCGCCGTCGGAGTGCTTCCGCCCGCCCGGGTGTCCGGACCGGACGGTTCGGGTCACCAGCCGCTGGGCAGCGGACGACCCTCGGCGAATCCGGCCGCCGACTGGACGCCGAGGACGGCCTTGTCGTGCAGTTCGCCCAGCGTGCGGGCGCCGGCGTAGGTGCAGGCGCTGCGCACGCCCGAGCAGATGTGGTCGATGAGGTCCTCGACGCCGGGACGCTCGGGATCCAGGCGCATGCGCGAGGAGGAGATGCCCTCCTCGAACAGCCCCTTGCGGGCGCGGTCGAAGCCGCTGTCGGAGGCGGTGCGGGCGGCGACGGCGCGCTTGGACGCCATGCCGAAGCTCTCCTTGTACGCGTTCCCGGCGGGGTCGGTGCGCAGATCGCCGGGGGATTCGTAGGTGCCGGCGAACCAGGAGCCGATCATCACGTTCGACGCGCCCGCGGCCAGCGCGAGCGCCACGTCGCGCGGGTGGCGCACGCCGCCGTCGGCCCAGATGTGCACGCCGAGGTCGCGGGCGGCGGCCGCGCATTCGGCGACCGCGGAGAACTGCGGGCGGCCCACGCCGGTCATCATCCGGGTGGTGCACATCGCGCCGGGGCCGACCCCGACCTTGATGATGTCGGCGCCTGCCGCGGCCAGATCGCGCGTCCCCTCGGCGGAGACGACGTTGCCCGCCGCCAGCGGGACACCGAGTTTCAGGTCGGCCACCGCGCGCAGCGCCTCCAGCATCTTCACCTGATGGCCGTGCGCGGTGTCGATCACGAGCAGGTCGGCGCCGGCGTCGACCAGCGCCTTCGCCTTGGCCGGGACATCGCCGTTGATCCCGACGGCGGCGGCGACCCGCAGCTTGCCGCGAGCGTCGACGGCCGGGCTGTAGATGCCGGTGCGCACCGCGCCGGTGCGGGTCAGCACGCCCGCCAGGGTGCCGTCGGGGTGGACCAGCACGACGAGGTCCGCGTGCTCGGCCTCGAGCAGTTCGAAGATCTCCCGGGGCGAGGTGTCGGCCGGGGCGGTGAGGAAGTCGGTGTCGGCGACGGTGTGCAGGCGCGCGAACCGGTCGACGTCGGCGCAGGCGGCCTCGGCGACCACGCCGACGGGCTTGCCCTCGTCGACGACGACCACGGCGCGGTGGGATCGCTTGTGCACCAAGGCAAGTGCCTCGGACACCGAATGATCGGGGCCGAGCGTGACCGGCGTCTCGGCGGTCAGCGAACGGCTCTTGACATACCCGATGGTCTTGGCGGCCGCGCTGATCGGCAGGTCCTGCGGCAGCACCGTGAGGCCGCCGCGGCGGGCGACCGTCTCGGCCATGCGCTTGCCCGCGACCGCGGTCATATTGGCCACCACGATGGGGATCGTCGTGCCGGTGCCGTCGCCGGTCGATAGATCGACGTCGAAGCGGGACGCTACATCCGTCCGATTCGGGACGAGGAAGAGGTCGTCGTAGGTCAGGTCATACGGCGGCGTGTGGCCCGGAAGAAATTGCACTGTTGCCATTGTAGAGGAGTGCCCGCGGTGTGCGGGAAAGCCCGTCATGACGGTCCGGGCCTGGTCACGGCACGGTATCCGGGTGGCTCCGAATACGCTTCGGCGTTGCCCGGCGGACGGGCGTGGTGGAGCGGGCGGCGCGGTCGGGGGTGGTGACGTGTGCTCGCTCGGGAGGTGAGCGATCGCGGCGCGCGGCCACGGCTCAGCGGCGGCGGAACCACCTGCGGCGGCGGCCGGGTGGTGTGGGTGTGCCGGGGCCGGCCGAGCTGTCGGCGGTGGGTTTGTGCTCGTGGCGCCACTGCTCGACGACCTCGTCGACGTCGACGGGCGCGACGGGCACGTGCGGGCCGCTGGGCAGGCGTTGCCATTCGATGATGCGGGCGTTGAGTTCGGCGGCCAGTTCGCGGACGTCGCGTTCGAAGCGCAGGCGGCGTATCCGTTCCGGGAGTTGCTCCAGGTCGCGCCGCAGCAGCAGGGAGGGCGGCAGCACGCCGTCGCCCGTGACTCCCTCGCGCCGTAGGTAGTCCCGCAGCCAGGAATCCTCTGTCACCGGTTGCCCGGCCCCCGGAATCGGTTTGCCCGCCCCCGGCAGATTCTCGAACTCGCCGCGCTCGGTGGCCTCCCGAATCTGCTTGTCTACCCACGATTCGTGAGTCATTCCCGCAGGCTTACGCTCGGTCACGGCTATCCCCTTCGATAGTCGACGGTCTGCCTCTCCATCGTAACGGCTTGCCACACAGGCCCGTTCGAGCCCACAACCGACCGTCGGAGTCGTCGGCCCACCGGTTAGCGGTGCGGTTGCGGCGGTGAAATCCGGGGTGCTTTTCGTGCGCGGCGGCCGCGATTCCCCGGCGTTTCGCCTCAGGCGGCGCTGAACAACCGGCTCAGCTCGACCAGCCACGGAATCGCTACGGCCAAGGTCGGCACCACCAGGATGGCGGCGGCCACCAGATACGCCGCCACCGCGATCCGGATATCGCCGAGCGGTCCGGCCAGCCGCTGGATCCGGATCAGCGTGGTGGGACCGCCGACGGCCATCGCCCCTTGCGGCGCAGTCGAATTCGAGCAGGCCACCAGCGCTCGCGCCAGCGGCGTCGGCCCGGTGACCTTGACCGCGGAGTCGTCGGCGAGCAACTCGATCAGCAGCTTCACCGAGTCCAGCGCCGACTTGCTGCGCACCACGCGCGGGAAGGCCTCGTGCGCGGCGGTGAACGCCTCGAGCACCAGATCGTGCCGGGCCCGCAGGTGCGAGCGCTCGTGACTGACGATCGCCTTCAACTCCGCGTCGGACAGGCTCGTGAAGGTGCCCTGGCTGAGCACGACGCGGCGGCGCAACCCGGGTAGGCAGTAGGCGATCGGCTCGGTGGCGGCGAGCACCCGGATGTCGGCGGCGCCGCGCTCGCTGTGCCGGTATTCGCGCCCCTGGTCCAGCAGGTCGACCAGCATGCGGTGGCGGGCGCGGCGGCGGCGGGTGTGCACCCCGACCCGGATCGAGGCGTAGATCAGGCGCGCGCCGACCAGCAGCGTCAATGCGAACACGACCACGTAAGCCAGCCACAGCGGCAGCCCGAGCGCGTCGATTTCGCCGGTGGGGGAGGTGGTGGGCCGGCCGTCCGGACCGGGCACCAGAAGCTGACTGGCGATGGCCAGTCCGGACCCGAACGCACTGAGAACGGCGGCGAGAGCGACGGCCTGCCACAGCACGAGCGCCGCCCGCGGTGTCCGGTACGGCCATCGGGCTCGGCTGAGCAGGCTCGGCACCGGTCCCGCCAGAAGCAAGGCGAGACCGGCGAAGACCGGCGCGGTTGCGTTCATGCTCAGCTCACTGCGTTGTGGGGCCAGGGCCCGAGATCGCGCCGCTCCGCTGCGCCGACCTACTGCGGCGGGGCGACTCCTTTGTCGTCGGACGCGTTGCGCGCGGCCTCGGTTGCTTCGAGCTTAGCGAGTGCGTCCCGCAGTGCGGCAGCCTCATCCTGTCCGACCTGCTCGACGAAGTGCACCAGCGCGGCGCGGCGGCTGCCGACCTCGTCGGCCTGCTGTAGCGCGTCGACCATCAGACTCGCGACCAACTCGTCGCGGGTGTGCACCGGGGCGTAGCGATGGGCACGATCGTCGCGCTGCTGCACGACCAGATTCTTCTTCGCCAGTCGCTGCAGCACGGTCATCACCGTGGTGTACGCGAGTTCGCGGCGCGCCGCGAGGGCCTCGTGGACCTGCCGGACCGTTTGCGGTTCATCGGCCGACCACAACTGGTCCATGACCGCTTTCTCGAGTTCACCAAGACCTGCCATCCCACCAGTTTACGGAGGCAACGACACAAATGCGTACTACAGATCGTCGTAACCGGTCGGTAACTGTGTGGGATTTTTCATAGGGGTGCGGGGTACCGGTCGGGACCACCGACCGCGCCGCGCACGTGCCGGGTCCCGATCGGCACGATCATCGGCCGCCCGGAGACCGGATCGTCGAGCACGCTGGCCTCGAGGCCGAACACCTCGCGCAGCAGCTCGGCGTCGACGATGTCGGCGGGGGCGCCCTGCGCGACGATGCGGCCGTCGCGCATCACGATCAGCCGGTCGCTGTAGCGGATGGCGAGGTTGAGGTCGTGCAGCACCATCACCACCGTGCGGCCCAGATCGGCGTGCAGGCGGTCGACCAGGTCCAGGACCTCGAGCGAGTGCGCCAGGTCCAGATAGGTGGTCGGCTCGTCCAGCAGCAGGATGTCGGTGCCCTGGGCGAGCGCCATGGAGATCCAGGCGCGCTGGCGCTGGCCGCCGGACAGTTCGTCGAGGGTGCGGTCGGCCAGGTCGGCGATGCCGGTCTGGTCCAGCGCGGTCGCCACCTCCGACTCGTCGTCGGCCGACCACTGCCGCAGCCAGGACTGGTGCGGATGTCGGCCGCGCGCAACGAGATCGGCGACGGTCAGGCCCTCCGGCGCGACGGGTGTCTGCGGAAGCATGCCCACGATCCGCGCCACGTCCCGGGTCTTGAGCGTGGCGATCGCCTTGCCGTCCAACAGGACTCGGCCCGCGCGCGGCCGCAGCAACCGGCCCAGCGCTCGCAGCAGTGTGGACTTGCCGCAGCCGTTCGGGCCGATCACGGTGGTGATCACGCCGGTCTCGATCTCCAGTGACAGGCCGTCGACGATGACGCGGCCGCCGTATCCCAGGGTGATGTCGTCGGCGGTGAGGCGATGGGGGGTGGCCGTCATGAGATGGTCGCCTTCCGGTTCGTGCGCACGAGCAACAACAGCAGGAACGGTCCGCCGAGCGCGGCGGTGATGATGCCGACCGGTAGGTCGACGGGAACCACGGTACGCGCGATGACATCCGCGCCGACCACGACGAGCGCGCCGACGAGGGCCGATCCGAGCACCGGCTCGCCGGGCAGACGCAGCAGCCGCCGCGCGATCTGCGGCGCGGCCAGACCCACGAACGCGACCGGCCCGACGGCGGCGGTGGCCAGTGACGCCGCGACGACCGCCGCGCCCAGCAGCAGTCCCTGCTGCGCCTGCAACCGGACGCCCAGCGCGCGAGTGGTTTCGGTGCCGAAGCGCAGCGCGGCGAGCGTGCGCGCCGAGGCGGCGGTGACGACCAGCACCACGGTCAGCGCGATCGCGGCGGGGACGGCGCGGGACCAGTCGGCGCCGTTGAGCGAACCGGTGAGCCAGAGTTGGGCACGGGTGGCGTCGGTGAGCGTCGCGCGGGTCATCAGCCAGCTCACCCCCGAGAGCAGCAGCGCGTTGACGCCGATCCCGATGAGTACCAACCGCATTCCCGTCGCACCGGCCGCGCCGTCGCGCGATCGCCCCCAGGCCAGCAGGTAGATTGCCGCGGCCGTGAGCAGCCCGCCGGCCAGCGCCGCCAGGGGCACGCCGACGGTGGCCGCGGCGCCCGTCGCGGTGCCGGTGCCCGCGACCGCGGCGACGGCGGCGAAACTCGAGCCCGCGGTGATGCCGAGCAGGTCCGGGCTGGCGAGCGGGTTGTGCAGGATCGACTGGGTGATCGCCCCGGCCAGCCCCAGCGCCGCGCCCGCGACGACGGCGGTCACCGCGCGGGGCAGCCGCGACTCGAAGATGATGAAACGCTGTGCCCGCGTGCCTCCGCCGGTGAGCACATCGAACACCCGCTCCAGCGGAATCGCGAACTCGCCCACCGCGATATCGAGCGCGAACAGCACGAGCGTCGCGACCACAAGCCCTACCACGGTGAGCAGCACGGTAATTCGCAATACGGCCGAGAACGGGCCCACCCGCACCGCGGGCCGCACCCGGGCCAGGATCGGAATGTTCACAGCCCCACCGCCTTTCGCCGCCGCACGAACCAGATGAAGCAGGGCGCCCCGACCGCGGCGAGCACGATACCGGTCTGCAGTTCGCCGGGGCGCGCGACGACGCGGCCCACGATATCGGCCGAGAGCAGGAGCAGGGCGCCCATCAGGCCCGAATAGGGCAGCAGCCAGCGGTGATCCGGGCCGGTGACCATGCGGGCCAGGTGCGGGACGACCAGTCCGAGGAACGAAATGGGCCCGACCGCGGCGGTGGCCGCCCCGGTGAGCAGCACGACCGCCGCGAGCCCCAGCGCCCGGTTGCGCCCGACATTCACCCCGAGTCCGCGCGCCACGTCCTCGCCCAGGCCCAGCGCGTTGAGGCCGGGCGCGGCGACCAGCGCCAGCACGGTCCCGACGAACAGGAACGGCAGCACCTGCCGCAACACGTCGACGTCGTGCCCGGCGACCGTGCCGACCACCCAGAACCGGTAGGTGTCCAGCGCCGCGGGATCCAGCAGCACAACGGCATTCGTCAGTGCCTGGAGCAGCGCGGTCACGGCGGCGCCCGCGAGCACCAGGCTCAGCGGGCTCGCGGTGCCGCCTCCCACCGCGGAGACCCCGAACACCACCAGCCCCGCCACCAGCGCGCCCGCGAAGGCGAACCAGATGTACTGGTCCGGCCGGGTGAGGGCGAACAGGTGAATCGACAGCGCCGCCAGGAATGCCGCTCCGGCATTGAGTCCGAGCAGCCCGGCGTCGGCGAGGGGATTGCGTGTGTAACCCTGGATGAGCGCGCCGGCGATCCCGAGGGCCAGTCCGGTGAGCAGCGCCAAACCGGTTCGGGGCAACCGTAGTTCGCGCACGATCTGGTCGGCGGGGGTACTCGCCGGGCAGGTCAGCGGCCAGCCGTCCGGGCAGGTGAGGGCGTGGTAGACCGCGTCCAAGGGGAGCGAGCGCGCGCCCACGGCGATGCCCGCGGCGGTGACGACCAGCAGTAATACCGCCAGGACCAGCAAACCCGCGACGCGGTGCCGTGGAAGGGTGACTCGGGCGGGCACGGCGACGAATAACTCCTGACGTGATTCGATTCATTGCTCGGTAAGTCTGGTAAGCCTAACCTATCTTTCGATTCGGCCAACCGACGAGGAGGTTCGATGTCCGAACCGATGATTGCCAGCACGGCCCGCCGATCCGACGAGGCGTTCGGATACGCGTGTGCCCGCCTGCGCGCCTTACAGCCGGAACATCCGCGGGTGTACGCCGTGGCGGCGATAGCCGATCAGGGCCGGCGGCGCTGGTGGCGGCTGGCCGACGGGGTGCGCGAGGGGCGCATCGAACTGATGTACCGGCGTCATGCCGCGGAGATGATCAGCGCCGACATCGCGGCGGAAGTCGTTGCCACGGCGTTGATTCACGCCGTCGTCGGCCGGGTGGTCGCGCTGTTCGTGGCCGAGGGCCGGGCATGGGATCCGGGGCTGGAGAATCTGTGGGTGCACACCGACAACGACGGCGGCATCGACTGGGCGGGCCTGTCCGACACCACGATTCGGGTGATCGACGGCGACCGGCTGGCGGGCGGGCCCGGTGTGGTGACGCTGCCGTGCGAGCGGGCGATGTCGGTGTGGCTGGCCCATCGCTGCGAGGCGGTGCTGATGCTGGTGCAGCACAGCATGTTCCGGTGCGCGGGCCTGAGCGCGCGGCGGTTCTGGGCGCTGGTCGGCGAGACCGTCGCGGGCGCCGCCACCTACGTGCCGGATCTGGCGCGGACCTCCTCCGCGGTGGGCGCCGCGCGGGGGCAGGCGCTGCTCGTGGCGATGGAGGAACGCGGGATGCCGGTACGTCGCGCTTGCTTAGTTAGGTAAGCCTGCCCTACACTCGGACTCGGCGTTCGGATCGCCGAGAGTCCCGAGGGCTGCGGTCGACTCCCGATCCTGTGCCGGGGGGGGGGGGGGGGGGGGGGGGGGGGGGGGGGGGGGGGGGGGGGGGGGGGGGGGGGGGGGGGGGGCGGCGGCGGGGGGGGGGGGGGGGGGGGGGTGGTGGTTTTGTTTGTGTGGGCGGGGGCGGCCCCCGCCGCTCTTTTTCTGGGCAGGGTGCTTCCCGGAACCCGGGGACCGGGCGGTACGCGGTCTGTGTAAATGTTTTCGGTATGACCCAGCAGGACCAACCCTCCCTGGCGGATATGACCCCGGAACTCATGACCCGTTACAGCGAGGGCACTTTCACCGATCTGATCGGCCTGAAGTACACCGCGCTCGGCCCGGACCGGGTGGCGGCCGAGTGGGTGGTGTCGCCGCAGCAGCATCAGCCCGCGGGCATCGTGAACGGCGGCGTGTACTGCACGGTGATCGAGACGCTGGCCAGCGTGGGCGGCGGGACCTGGTTCGGCGAGCGCGGGACGGTCGTGGGCGTCAACAACAACACCGACTTCCTGCGAGCGGTGCGCGAAGGCACGCTGCGCGGCGAGGCCACGCCCGTCCATCGCGGCCGGTTGCAGCAGCTGTGGCAGGTGGTGATCACCGACGAGGACGACCGGGTGGTCGCCCGCGGTCAGGTGCGCCTGCAGAACCTGGCGGCCGCCGGGGAGTGAGTCCGGCAGCTCCGCGCCGGGGCCCGTGGCCAGCACGTCGCGGAGCGCGGCCGGTGCGCCCGTGCCAGAATGGCCCGCACTGCGGAAACCAGTCCGACTCGCAGAGGAGCACGCATGCGATTGTCGCCGCACGAGCAGGAGCGGCTGATGCTCAGCTACGCGGCCGAACTCGCGCGCCGCCGCCGCGAGCGCGGGCTGCGGCTCAACCACCCGGAGGCGGTCGCGATCATCACCGACCACGTGCTGGAGGGCGCCCGCGACGGGCGCACCGTGGCCGAACTGATGGCCTCCGGCCGCACGGTGCTCGGCCGCGACGACGTCATGGACGGCGTGCCCGAGATGATCCACGACGTGCAGGTGGAGGCCACGTTCCCGGACGGGACCAAGCTCGTCACCGTGCACCACCCGATCGGCTGAGGTGACCATGGCGGACCGGAATTCCGAGAACGCGGCGCCCGTGGTGCCGGGCGAGATCTTCTATGCCGAGGGCGTCATCGAGATCAACGCCGGGGCCGACCGCGTCGAACTCGACGTCGTGAACACCGGCGACCGGCCGGTCCAGGTCGGCAGCCACGTTCATTTCCCGCAGGCCAACGCCGCGCTGGAGTTCGACCGCGCGGCCGCGCACGGCCGCCGCCTCGACATCCCCGCCGGTACCGCCGTGCGCTTCGAACCCGGTCTCGGACAGCGCGTCTCGCTGGTTCCGCTCGGCGGCACCCGCGAGGTGTACGGCATCAGCCGGAACGCGCCGGGGCCCCTGGACGTGCCGCCGCCACCCGGCTGGTCGTCCGCCACCGAACGCGGAATCCTGGACGGGACACTGTGAACGACCTGACTCGTGCCCGCTACGCGGAACTTTTCGGCCCGACCACCGGCGACCGAATCCGCTTGGCCGACACCGATCTGTTGATCGAGATCACCGAAGACCGCAGCGGCGGACCGGGTTTCGCGGGCGACGAGGCGGTTTTCGGCGGCGGCAAGGTGCTGCGCGAATCCATGGGCCAGGCCCGCGCCACCCGCGCCGAGGGCACCCCCGACACGGTGATCACCGGTGTGGTGATCGTGGACCACTGGGGAATCATCAAGGCGGACATCGGCATCCGGGACGGCCGCATCTGCGCCATCGGCAAGGCGGGCAATCCCGACATCATGGACGGGGTGCACCCGGATCTGGTGGTGGGGCCGTCGACGGAGGTCATCGCGGGCAACGGGCGCATCGTCACCGCCGGCGCCATCGACTGTCACGTCCACTTCATCTGCCCGCAGTTGCTGGAGGAGGCGCTCGGCAGCGGCATCACCACCATGATCGGCGGCGGCACCGGCCCGGCCGAGGGCAGCAAGGCCACGACCGTCACTCCGGGGTCCTGGCATCTGGGCCGCATGCTGGAGGCCACCGACGGCTGGCCGGTGAACATCCTGCTGCTGGGCAAGGGCAACACGGTGCGGCACGAGGCGCTGTGGGAGCAATTGCGCGGCGGCGCAGGCGGTTTCAAGCTGCATGAGGACTGGGGCACCACCCCGGCGGCCATCGACGCCGCGCTGACCGTCGCCGACGCGGCGGGTGTGCAGGTCGCGCTGCACTCGGACACGCTGAACGAGGCCGGTTTCGTCGAGGACACGCTGGCGGCGATCGCGGGCCGGGCCATCCACTCGTATCACACCGAGGGCGCGGGCGGCGGGCACGCGCCCGACATCATCACCGTGGCGGCGCATCCGAACGTGATGCCCAGCTCCACCAACCCGACCCGGCCGCACACCGTCAACACCCTCGACGAGCATCTGGACATGCTCATGGTGTGCCATCACCTGAACCCCGCGATCCCCGAGGACCTGGCCTTCGCCGAGAGCCGGATCCGGCCGTCGACCATCGCGGCCGAGGATCTGTTGCACGACCTGGGCGCGATCTCGATGATCGGTAGCGACTCGCAGGCCATGGGCCGCATCGGCGAGGTGGTGATGCGGACGTGGCAGACCGCGCACATGATGAAACGCCGCCGCGGCGCGTTGCCGGGAGACGGCGCGGCCGACAATCTCCGCGTGCGGCGCTACGTCGCGAAATACACCATCTGCCCCGCCGTGACGCACGGGCTCGACCACGAGATCGGCTCGGTCGAAGTGGGCAAGCTGGCGGATCTGGTGCTGTGGGAGCCGGCGTTCTTCGGGGTGCGGCCGCACGCGGTGCTGAAGGGCGGCGCCATCGCCTGGGCCGCGATGGGCGACGCGAACGCCTCGATCCCGACGCCGCAGCCGGTGTTGCCGCGGCCGATGTTCGGCGCCTCGCCCGCCGTGGCGGCCGGTACCTCGCTGCACTTCGTGTCCCCGCAGGCGATCGAGGCGGGCTTGGCCGAGCGGCTGCGGGTGCACCGGAGGCTGGCGCCGGTCGCCGACGTCCGCAAGCGCACCAAATCGGACCTGCCGCACAACGACGCCATGCCCCGCATCGAAGTGGATCCGGACACCTTCACCGTTCGCGTGGACGGCGAGGTCTGGGCGGAGGACCCGGCCACCGAACTCCCGATGGCGCAGCGATACTTCCTGTTCTGAGCGCGCCCGTTCGCGGTGGCAGACTGGCCGGTATGACGAATGCCGCATGGGGTGAGGTCGACCGTTATCTCGTGGACACGCTGGTCGGAGGTGAGGACGCCGATGTGCTGCAGCGGAATTCGGCGGCCGGACTGCCCGCCATCGACGTGTCGCCGACGCAGGGCAAGTTCCTGTATCTGACCGCCGTCTCGATTCGGGCGCGCCAGGTGCTGGAGATCGGGACGCTGGGCGGTTACAGCACGCTGTGGCTGGCCCGGGCGGTCGGTCCGGAGGGACGGGTCGTCACGCTGGAGTTCGAGCCGCGCCACGCCGAGGTCGCGCGGAAGAATCTCGACGGCAAGGGCGTCGGCGATCGCGTCGACATCCGCGTCGGCGCGGCGCTGGACAGCCTGCCGGTGCTCGCCGACGAGCAGCCCGAGCCGTTCGACCTGGTCTTCATCGACGCCGACAAGGTCAACAACTCGAACTACGTCCGATGGGCGCTGCGCCTGACCCGTCCGGGTTCGGTGATCATCATCGACAACGTGGTCCGCCACGGCGCCATCGCCGACCCCGATGCCGACGATGCCGCCGCCCGCGCCAGCCGCGAGGTGCTCGAACTGCTCGCCGCCGAACCGCGCGTGGACGCGACGGCGCTACAGACCGTGGGCGCCAAGAGCTGGGACGGCTTCGCCTACGCCGTAGTCACGGGCTGAGGGTTCCTGCGGAGCCGATCCCGATCAGCCGAAGGACATGAGGGCCACGGTCGCGCCGTCCGGGTCGGCGACGACGGCGATGCGGGACGGGCCGGGCATGTCGGCCGGTTCGCTGATGACCTTGCCGCCGAGTTCGGTCGCGCGGGCGACGGTGGCGTCGCAGTCCGGGACGCGGAGGGTCATCGACCAGAACGGCGCGGGCTCGCCGGGCTGCGCGGCGGCGGCGCCACCGACCTCGCCGCCGCCCGCACCCGTGGTCAGGGCCTGATAGGGCATGTCGGTCGAGGTCTCCCAGGCGGCGTTGCGGTAGGTCCAGCCGAGTGTCGCGGCGTAGTGGGCCATCGCGTCGGCCGGGGCGCCCGCGGCCGTGTACTGCACCCAGCACGGATTGTTCTGCTCCGACCAGCGTTGGGTGCCGGGGTGGCCGGTGAGGTGGGAGACGCCGTAGGCCGCGCCGTCCGGATCGGTGAGGACGGCGAATTCCAATTGCCCAGGGATCTCGGCGAATTCGCAGAAGGCCGAGCCGCCCGCGGCCTGCGCGGCCGCCACGGTCGCGCGGACATCGGAGACGGCGAAATACGGCAGCCAGCTCGCCTCGATGCCCGGCGTCTCGGCCGCGGCGATGCCCGCCACGCGCGCGTCGTCCTGGTACAGCACGGTGTAGTGGCGCGCTTGCGGGCCGGTGTCCAGGGCGGTCCAGCCGAACAGCTCGGTGTAGAAATCGGCCGCGGTGGCGACGTCGGACGCGGTGATATCGAACCAACAGGGGGCGCCCTGAGCGAAACCGGATGGCATGGTCATCTCCTCGCGAGGTCGTGTGCCGCCGATCCGTGCGCCGACAGCACCGTTCCCTCGTGAGACGATGCCCGGCAGGAGAATTCATCGCTCGGCATATTCGGTCCGCCCGCGGACTCGGTCATCGGCCCGCGGCGAATCCGTCGCACAGGGCGGCCAGGCCCGAGTGCAGCAGGCGTTCGGGGTCCAGGAGGTCGCCGCTGCCGGTGCCCTCGAGCGGGGCGAGTGCCGGTGGGGAGGGCCAGCGCGGGGTTCCTTCCAGCAATGCCGTCAGGCCCGACATCTCCTCCTGCTCGGAGTCCCGCTTGGCCAGCATGGCGGCGCTGACCTGCTGCAGGGCGATGCCGGCGATGTAGCTCCACACCGCCAGGGCCATCCGGGTGGCCTCGCGCCGGTCGTCGGTCAGCTCGGTGAAGCCCTCCACCAGCCAGGCCAGGCACGCCAGGCTGTGCGGGCCGAAGTTGTAGCGCGGCACCGCGAAGGTGAACAGCACCCACGGATGTTGCTGGTACAGCTGCCAATCGATATCGGCGGCGATGCGCACCCGATCGCGCCACGTCCAGTCCGGTTGCGGGGGTGGATAGGGGTTGCGACGGGCGACCTCGTCGGTCATTCCCGCCAGCAGCGTGTCCTTGTTCGGTACGTGCCGGTACAGCGACATCGCGCCCACACCCATGCGCTCGGCGATGCGCCGCATGGACAGCGCGTCCAGGCCGGCCTCGTCCGCGAGCGCCAAGGCCGCGTCCACGATGGCGGCCCGGGTGAGCTTCGGCTCCGTCACGGATAACTCGCTTTCGTTTTACAGGCCGGGTGCGTACGCTGTACCCAGCTTTCACGCGTACGTCGTACGCACGATCGAAGGATAGGTGATGGTCGGCATCGACACCGGTATGACCACGACTCCGCGGCGCGCCTGGCTCGGACTCGCGGTGTTGACCCTGCCCGTGCTGCTCGTGTCGATGGACATGTCGGTGCTGTTCCTGGCGATGCCCACGCTCACCGCGCAACTGGACCCCACCGCGACCGAGCAGCTGTGGATCCTCGACATCTACGGCTTCATGATCGCCGGACTGCTCATCACCATGGGCAATCTCGGCGACCGCATCGGCCGCCGCAACATCCTGCTCGCCGGTGCGACCGTCTTCGGCGTCGCCTCGGTGCTGGCGGCGTTCGCGCCCAGCGCCGGGGTGCTGATCGCGGCGCGGGCGCTGATGGGCATCGGCGGCGCGACGCTGCTGCCGTCCAGTCTGGCGCTGATCTCCACGCTGTTCCCCGATCCACGTACCCGCGGTACCGCGATCGGCGTCTGGACGGCGTTCTTCGCCGGCGGGTCGGCCGTCGGGCCGGTCATCGGCGGTCTGCTGCTGCACAACTTCTGGTGGGGCGCGGTCTTTCTCATCAACACGCCGGTGCTGCTGGTGCTGCTGATTGCCGGGCCGTTCGTGCTGCCCGAACACCGCTCGGCCGGGCGGGGTCCGCTGGATCTGCTGAGCGTGGTGATGTCGATCGGCGGCATCCTGCCCGCGGTGTACGCGGTGAAGCGGGCCGCCGCGGACGGCATCGACGCCGAGGTGCTGGCGGCGGGCGTCTTCGGCGCGGTGGTGCTGGTGCTGTTCGTGCGGCGGCAGCGGCAGCTGTCCGAGCCGCTGCTGGATCTGAGCCTGTTCCGGCGCGGATCGTTCTCCGTCGCCATCGGTTCCAGCACGATCGGCATGTTGTCGCTCGCCGGTATGAGCTATCTGACCAGCGTGTATCTCCAGTCGGTGGCCGGGCGGGACGCACTGGGCGCCGCCCTGCTCGGGATTCCGGCGGCGGTCGTGGTGTTCGTGATGGCGATGGGCGGGGCGCGCGTGGCGCGTGTGCTGGGGACGCGCACCTCGTTCGTGCTGGCGCTCAGCGCGGCCGGGGTCGGCAATCTGATGTTGCTGGGCATCGGCGTGGACAACGGAATCGGTTGGTACGTGGCCGGTTCCACGGTGGCGGGCCTCGGCTACGGCATCGTGTTCACCCTGGTGTCCGAGGTGTCGGTGGCCTCGGTGCCGTCCGAGCGGGCCGGTTCCGCCGTGGGCATCTCCGAGACGAGTTTCGAGCTGGGCAACGCGCTGGGGCTGGCGCTGCTGGGATCGCTTGCCGCCCTGGTCTTCCGGTCCGGCGGCGACTTCGCAGAGACGCTGGGCGAGACGATCGCGCGGGCCGGGAACGACGACGCGGTGGTGCGTTCCGCGCGTGCGTCGTTCGTCGACGGCATGCACGTGGGGACGACCGTCGGCGCGGCGCTGCTGCTGGTCATGGCGGTCATCGCGCTGCTGGCGGCGCGGAGTCGGAAATCGGCGCCGGATGTGGACGTGGTGAGCGAGAACGCGGACTGCGGCACGGGCGGTCGCTGAACTACGGCCGGGTCGCTACCCCAAGATCAACCGGGGAGAATACAGTCGTGGCTGTGATCGAGAGCACGTCCAACGGCCGACCGCTGGCCGAGCGGGTGGCGACGCGGCTGCTGTATCCGACCTCGCGCCCCCGGGAAAAGGCACTGCGGGAAGCGGTTTCGGGCAAGGTGGTGCTGGTGACCGGCGCCTCGCACGGGATCGGCAAGGTGACGGTGCGCAAGCTCGCCGCGGCCGGCGCGGTGGTGTTGCTGGTGGCCCGTTCGCTCGAGGACCTGGAGCAGGTGGCCGCCGACATCGCCGCGGCCGGCGGCATCGCCCACGTGTATCGCGCGGACCTGACCGACATGGCGGCCACCGATCGGCTGGGCCGCGAGATCCTCGCCGCGCACGGCCGCGTCGACATCGTGATCAACAACGCGGGCAAATCCATCCGGCGCGCGCTCGACCAGTCCTACGACCGCTTCCACGACTACACCCGCACCATCGAGGTCAACTATCTCGGCCCGGTGCGGCTGCTGCTGACCCTGCTGCCGGACATGCGCGAACGCAAGCAGGGGCACATCGTGAACATCTCCACATGGGGCCTGCGGATCCCGCCCGCGCCGCGATGGTCGGCGTACGGGGCGTCGAAGGCGGCGTTCGACACCTGGCTGCGCACGGTCGCCACCGAGATCGCGGCCGACGACATCGCCACGACCTCGGTGTACATGCCGCTCGTGCACACCCGGATGAGCGCCCCGACCAACTTCGGGAACATGCCCGGCCTCACCGCGGACGAGGCGGCGGGGCTGGTCTGCCACGCCGTGGTGAGCCGGCCGGTGGAGATCTCGCCGTGGTGGTCCGGGCCGGTACAGGCGTGGAGCGACCTGACGCGCGGCCCGGCGCAGCGGTTCATGGCGCGGAGTTTCCGGCGCTGATCCCCGGGTGGGTCAGGGGATCAGGACCACTTTGCCGACGGTCGCGCGGGTCTCCAACGCGCGGTGGGCCGCTGTGGCGTCGGCGAGCGGGAAGCGCTGGATCGCCGGGCGCAGGTGACCCGAGGCCGCTGCCTCGAGTGCCGCCGTCTCCAGATTGCGGATGCCGCCCGCGCGTTCGGTCATTTTCGGGCCGAGCACGTACTCGTCGATGAGACCGCGCTCGGCGAGATAGTCCTCGCCCGGTTCCATGGGGCCGCCGCCACTCCAGCCGTAGATCAGCCGGGTGCCGCCCTTGCCGAGGAGATCGATTGCGGTGCGGGCGGTTTCGCTGCCGACGCCGTCGAACAGCAGCGCCGCGGGACGTTCGCCGAAGCGCCGCCGGATCGTGTCGGCCCAGCCCGGCTGCTGGTAGTCCAGGGCCAGGTCCGCGCCGTTGGCGGTGACCACGTCGGTCTTGGCGGACCCACCGGCCAGGCCGATCACCCTGAGACCTGTGTTCTTCAGATGCTGGACGAGGAGTGTGCCGATACCTCCGGCCGCGGCCGTGACGATCGCCAGATCCCCCGGCCGGAGCGTGGCGAACTGCACGATGCCGAAAGTGGTTCGGCCCGTGCCGATCATGGCCACCGCCGCGGCGGGATCGAGCGTGTCCGGAAGTTCGTGCAGCTGTTGGACTCCCGTGACGGCCAGCTCGGCATAACCGCCCGGCACCGTGCCGAGATGGGCGACAACCGCTGTGCCCAGCCACTTCTCGTCCACGCCGGGACCGACCCGATCGACGGTCCCCGCCACCTCGCGCCCCGGCACGGTGGGCAGCTCCGGCAGCGGAAACGGACCGGGCGCCCCACCGCGAATCGACGTATCGACGAAATGCACCCCCGCCGCGGCCACCGCAATCCGAACCTGCCCCGGCCCGGGCATCGGATCATCGACGGTCTCGTAGCGCAGGTTCTCGGCGGGCCCGAACTCGTGAAGACGAATCACATGCATGCCACCCACCCTGCAACCTCTACATAAGTTCAGGTCAAGGGGCTACGCTGATTCCCCTGTCATTCCGGCACGCCGGTGGCCGGAATCACGACTGTCCGCCTGCGGTGATGGCGATCATCCGTCACCGATGGCGCGACCGACTTCCGGCCGGGGCGTCAAAGCCCTTCGGAGGAACTCATTTTCGGAATCGAACCCCAGATCGTCGCGCATCAGCGCCCGCAGGGTCCGGTAGTTCTCCTGGCAGATACGCCAATTCCGGTCGAGTTCCTCCTCGGTCGCCTCGCCTGGCACCAGCAGCTCGGTGTATTCCAACCGCGGAACCAGCGCTTCGCGAATCAGTCCGCGAGTCTTCTCCGGCGAAACCAGCACCGCCAACCCCAACGCCTTGGTCGCGGCATCGGCTGCCTGCCTCAGCTTCTCGAGATCATCGTGCGACGGGGTCGCGCCTGCGGCCAAAGCCTTCCACACGGGATGCGCTGTGGTGTCCCAGTATTCGATCGCCCCCAACAACAGCGCATACGCCTCCTGCCGCGCCTGATACCGCCGATCCCCCTCATGCCGACTGCGATCCCGCCGCCACCGCCGATCCTCCCGCCACGAACCGATGATCTGCGCCCCCAGCACTCCCGCAAACCCCAACCCGGCCACAGCCACTGGAACCCAAGCCGCCACATCGCCCGCCATACCTGTCACAGTACGAGCCTCGGGTCCCGCCTTCTCGACAAGTCCGGCCGAAGCTGGTCTTCGCAGACTCGACATGGACCCGCACAGGCGCTTGCCGCTATCGAGATCATTGATCCGGTGCGAAGATCTCGCATGGATCCTCTTGGCATAGCGCTAGTCTGGCGGAGTGGTGGGCTTGCGGGTCGTGCGGGGGAGTGTGGATGACCGCGGGATCGGGGAATTGCTGTACGAGGCCATCGGCGGTGAACGTAGTCGGCTCACTGCCGCGCTGGTGCGCTACCGTGACGATCGGCGGACCGAGTTGCTGGTGGCTACCGAGGCCGGGAAATCAGTGGGCGTCATGGGTTTTCGGGTGAGGGACGACAACATCACGCTGCTGCATATCGCGACGGCGGCCGGGCGACGCCGGGACGGAATCGGCCGACTTCTCGTCAACGAGCTTCGAGCACGGGGTCTCGCTGTGGTCGCCGAGACCGATGCGGAATCCGTCGGCTTCTACCGCGGGACCGGCTTCACGGTGGAGTCGCTGGGGGAGAAGTATCCGGGGGTCGAACGGTTCCGGATCTGTTTGGCGGCGGATCCTGGCTGAGGTGCTTCGCTGATCCTTCGGCCCCTGGCGACTCGCTCACGCCGCCGCCCCTCTTTCGTTCGTTCTCATCAACGTCGGCAACGCGCAACGTGTGGCTGAGGCGCTACACCTGCCCGCTGCGCGGCTCGAGGCCGACTAGCTCCAGTTGGCTGCGAGGGTGAGGCAGAACGGGTGGCCGCTCGGGTCGAGCAGGACCCGCCATCCCTCGCCGGGCTGAAACTCCGGCACCGTGGCGCCCAGTTCGACCAGTTGCTTACTCGCCATATCGAGGTCTTCGACCGCCAAATCCAGGTGGAACTGCTTGGTGCCGTTCTCGTTCGGCCAGGCCGGTGCCTGGTAGTCGGGGATCGTGCCGAACCCGAGCGCGTGATCCGGACCAGTGAGCATGGCGTACTCGTCTTGCGCGTGCGCGATTTCCCAACCGAGCGCCGCCGCCCAGAACTTCGCGTCTCGCCGCGCATCGGCACTGTCCAGAGTGAGCATCTTCAACGTGGCAACCGCCATGGGCTTTCCTCTCCGCAAGAAAAATTACTGTCGCCAGCCTGCAACACCGGACGCCGCACGCGATTGCAAAAACGCGACAACGGCTCGCGCCCGATCGTGTCTCCGGCCGCGGTGGTCTTCTGCTTGCCTGGTCATTCGTGTGGTCGGCGCGGACGGTGGGTGCTCATGAGGGCCTGCCGACGCACTGAAGTCGGCAGGAGCGGACGTTCGGCGGGTTCGGACGTAGGGGTGTGCCCGTGGAGTCAGACGGCAAGCTGGAAGACTTACGGTCAGTGCTCTCATGCGTTTTCGAGAAGCTCGGTGCCGAGAGTCTCACCGAGCCCGACCGGGTCGAGTTGGTGGCACGCGCCGAGGTGGTGCAGGGTCAGATCGAAGCGATCCAGGATGTCATCGGAACGAGGAGCATGTAACGGATGTGGACGATGCCCGCGCCTACGGGTGATCGGCTGTTCTGAGGCGGCTGAGCCGGAGCAGTTTTCGTTGCCGGGTCACCCATCTGGGTAGTCCGCGGTCGAGCTACCGCTGAACCTGGAATGCCGGGCTGTGGCGGCGGTCCGGATCGGTGGGGAGGCGACGTTATGCCGGGGCGCCGAACCGGGGGTGCTCGAGGACGCGGGGTTTGTACTCGACCAGCTGGATGCGGCCGTCGAAGGTTCCTCAACCTGGTGCGGAGCGTGACCTTAGATCGCGGAGGCAGTACTCGTACCCGGTGGCGCCGTCGGTGTATGTCACGTCGGTGCCGGCGACGCCACGGCGGCAGCTCGTCTGCTTTTCCTCGAGAGGGACACGGTCGACCACCACATAATCCGCGGTGGCGTCAGAGCAGGACACCTCGAGATAGTTACCGCTACCACGCCGTTTCAGGCAATCCCCCTTCTCGAAGGGGTCCTCGAACAGAATCCCACACGCCGTGGCGAACAGCGCCAGCGCCAACAGCGCGAAGATACGCGAAGCGCGCATTTGCTGCCTTCCGAGCGAGAGATATTCCGCCGCAGTGCAATTCGAGCGCACGATAGCACAGCTGGGCCTCGGTGACACTGCGGTTCGCCTGCCAGCGCATGAGCGGGATGGCGCAGCTAGAGGTGCCCGCTCGTCGGCAATATCGGAGTGCGAGGAGTAGGTGGGCGGTACGAAGTTCAGCTTTACGGGATGGGTCGGGCCCGGAGCGGGCCGAGGATCGACTCCGGCGTCCAGTTGGTGGCTTGGGTGAGAGCTGCCGAATCCGACGGACTGACACCCATGTCCCGGCGGGCTTCGAAGACGAATGCCCGGCGCAGTCGATGTGCCTCCGCTCTGGCCAGCTCCCAGTCCGCACGGTCGGTGAGCTCTCCGCGTGCGAACCACTCCAGCACCCAGGTGCATTGATTGAGTTGCTGGCCGATGTCAGTCGCCCGCGATCCTCCCAACAGCAGAACCTCCTGCCATCGCAAGCTACGTTCGGCTTCCGCTTCGATGAGCAGTGGCAGGCCTTGGTCGACAGCCAGTGGCTCGACATCGGCAGAGAGATTGCGAGATGCCGCTATTCGTCGTGCGAGCGCATGCATGCGCGTGATGCAGTTCGAATACTCCACATACGCGGCCAGCCTGCGCTCATCCCACCGCACGGCATGGCTGCGAGACCACTTGGCACGTTCGTTGGCGTATGTCGCGAAAAATGTCAGGGCACCGCCAACAGCCACCCCCACAAGCGTCCCCACCACCTGACCGAGCATCACCGAATCTTAGTTCAGCACAGGCGAATCGGGTGGCCGAAGGCTGGACGAACGTGACTGGGTGTCCCCGGCCAGTACGGCATGGAGCGCGGCCTCGGCGGCGGCGAAACAGTCGGGGAAGGAGCCCTCGCCGTTGGCCCAGCGACCGAACGCCTCCTCGGAAATGATCGAGGCCACCCGGGCGGTGAGGTGTGCCTCGGTGGGCCCGGCCCCGCGCTGTTGCAAGGCGTCCCGGAGCGCGGCGGTGATCGCTGCCGACTTGCTGCGCTCGCGTTCCAGCAACTCCGCACTCGATTCGATGATCGCTCTGCGTCGCCCGGAATCGGTGACCATTCCGCTGACCGCCGCACCGACCTCACGAAAGGCCGACAGTGCCGCCGGTAGTGGCGCAAGCCCGGGATCCGCAGCAAGAACCGCCTCGGACACGGCGGCCGGAAGCCGCTCGGAGCCGGCGAAAAGAATCTCCCGCTTGTCCGGAAAGTACCGGTGGAAGGTCCGTCGGGTCAGTCCTGCCCGCTCCGCGATCTGCGTCACCGTCACGGCGTCGTAGCCGTGCTCGCCGAACAGGTCCAACGCCGCCTGTCGCAGGCGTTCCGGAGCTCCGGGGTCCCACCGTGCCATGCCCGCATCCTACCCATCGCGATGACTCACTGGGACATCGGTGCTAGCGTGGTGATGACACAATGGGACATGGCAGGATGGAGGAGACATGGCGCAGGGTGAGATCTGGATTCTCGGAGCCACCGGAAGGGTGGGGCGGGCCGTCGCGGCGCAGATCGTGGCGGCCGGTGTCGTCCCCGTGCTGGCCGGCCGCGATGCCGGTCGGCTGCGCACCGCGGCCGCCGGCCTCGGGCTCGACACCGACTCGAAGATCGTCGTCGCGTCGGAGGTGGAGGCCATGGCGGCCGAGATCACCCGGCAGCGGCCCGCCGTGGTCGTCAACACCATCGGCGACTACGCCGAGACCGCCGTCCTGCTCGCCCGCGCCTGCATGCCGGGCGGCCACTACCTCGACCAGGCCAACGACCCAGCCGCCTTCGATCGCCTGTTCGCCCTGCACGACGAGGCCGCCGCCGTGGGGAGCACCCTGGTGGTCGGTGCGGGATTCGGCGTCGTCGGAACCGAGGCGATCGTGGCACGCCTGTGTGAGAACCGTCCCGTGCCGAGCCGGGTCCGGGTGGACGCCTTCGCCTCGGTCGCCGTCGAGGAAGGGGTGCTAGGCGTCGCCCTTGCCACCAGCATCGTGGACAGTTTCGCGATGGGTGGCCGCCGCTATGACGGTGGCCGGCTGGTCAAGACCCGCCTCGGCGGGGAAGTGCATCACCTGACCCTGCCCGACGGAGAGCGTATGTCCTCGGTCGGTGTGCCCTCCGGTGAACTCATTGCTGCGCACCGGGTCAGTGGAGCTCCCTCGGTGTCGGCGACCTCCGGCCTCATTCCCGCCTCGCTCGCCGTTCGGGCGGCCCTGCCGCTGCTCTCGGCGATCCTGCGGATCCGGACGGTGCGGGCCTTCGCGATCGGCCGGATGGCCGGAATCAAGGCCAAGGCCGCCCCACGCCCACGCCCCCACACCTGGGGTCACGCCGTCATCACCTGGCCCGACGGCACTGCCCGCGAAGGATGGCTGCGGGCCGGCGACGCAATGGAATTCACCTCTGCCGTCGCCGCTCAGACCGCGCTCCAGCTCGCCGCGGGTAAAGGACGGCCCGGCGCTCACACCCCGGCCGCCGCCCTCGGCCCGGACCTTGCCACCGCTGCCGGAGCAGACTTCGTGGACGAGGCCCCAGCCTGACCGTCATGGCAAAGGACCGCCACGCCGCCCAGCCCACCGGTCCTCGCGAAGCGCCCGCGAGTTCCGGCCCCACCACACGCGGTAGTGGGGCCGGTCGTCACAGTGCGTCCAGTGCCCGACGGCCGATACGTGGATCGGCCAAGGGACGCAGTGCGATTCGCAGCAGCGCGAGCGGATTGTCGTCTCCGGCAATGCGATTCAGTTTCAATGTCCCGCACAGCAGGCACTGGTGGACCAATGCCCATTCGCCATCGTGGCGCACGGTCGAACTGACCGCGAGCATGCGGCCGCGGCACGGGCTCGCGCGGTCACCAGGGATTCGCCCGTCGACATGGCGGCTGGTCAGACAATGGGGGCAGTGATTGCGGTGCGACGTGCCCGGTACGGTGATCGGCACATCCAGACGACAGCCGATACACCGGAAACTCGCACCGGATTCCCCACCGGGACCATGCAATACGGTCTTGCCGCGTTGCGGGCGCACGGAGAGGGCCCTGTTCCTTCGAGGCATCGCGACCGCCTAGAGGTCGCCGAAGACTTCGAGCGGGAACGGCGGCTCCGCCAGCGGGCGTACCGCGAGTCGCATGAGAATCAGCTGGTTGTCGTCTTCGCTGATCGCATGCAGCGCCAACTCACAGCAGCGCGCGCATCGATGCACGATGGCCCATTCGCCGCCGCGGCGCACCGCGATCGACAGCGGAGCCATGCGTCCGCGGCACTCGGATACGCCGCCCTCGACGTGGTCGAGGGTGTGACACGAGTGCAGGCAGCTCGGGCAGTGATTGCGTCGACTGTTTCCGGGCGCGAGCGCGGAAACGGTGAGCCCGCAGCGGATGCAGGTGAAGGTGCCGGTCTTTGCGGCCGGACTGGGTTCATTCTGAGCGGAAATATGGTGGGACAACCCGGATCACTCCTTGGCAGAAAGCTGATGAGCAAACAGCAGGAGTAGGCCGAGCGCGCCTCGACGCCGCGGAACGTCCGTTCAGTGCGTGTGGCCGGCGGAGAGGCTGGCCGAGTACGCACCCTGAGGCGCTCTCGGCGCGGGCTGGGGCATAAATCAGTCCTTCCGCCAGTCGAATTCGATGCGCGTCGTCCGCACCCGGGCACCGTAGCAACGGTCGTCCGCTCTCCGCCATCGAATTGTTCGGTCGGGATCTCGGTAGACCTCGGCCGATGCCCCAGTAGCCTCGATCCGATACGCGGGAGAGGGAAAGGTGCGCGGCATGGAAAACGAATCGGGCTCGCCTCGCCCGCCCTATCGGGCGAAATACATTGCGGTCGTTGCCGTCGCGATCATCGCGGTGATCGCCGCAACCGCCGACGTGCCGGGCCGGATCAGCCGGGCGTTGAGTGGCACGTCACGCGAAGACCTGTTGTCCTCGCCGCGGCTGGACTCGGAACTGGACGTGGTGCGCGGCCAACTCGGCGGGCTGCCGATGCGGCGAATGGACGTCACCGCCAACCTCATCTCCGTCGAGGCCGTCGCCGCCGACGGCCGGCTGCACCTCTACTGGGTGCGCGACGGCGAGGTGGAGGACATGGACTCGACCACCGACCTGCATGCGGGCGAGACGGCGTTCGCCGCAGCGGATCTGTCGGGGCCGCGGATCCGGGCGGTGGTGTCTGATGTCCGCAGCCTTGGCAAGCCGGGCGAGATCCAGTTGGTCTCCTATATTTACCGCCACAAGCATCCGCTGTCGGTCGCCGTGTGGATCCGGCACGATCCGGTGAGCTCGGTGCTGCACTTCGACCCGCAGGGCGGGTCCACCGTGGTGGCCGAGGAGTCGATCGAGACCGACGAGCACACCTCGTCGTTCGGCGGCTGCTGGTGTTGACCATGTAGGTCGCGCCCGTGTCCATAACCGCTGCAAAAGCCGTGTCGGCCAAGGGATCTGGACGACTGCGCGGGTCGCGACAGAGATCAGCGCCAACCGGGTTCGCCGTCGAAGTGGACGTCGAAGCGATCGTCTCGCTCCCCGACTGCCATTCGGTTCATGGGCCCCGGGTTGGTCGGTCGCCAACACTCAACTGCCGATACTTGCCCGGAAATCGGTTGTCCAGCAACATCGCCGGGGTCGAGCACGCCGGTATCCGTTCCTATGTCAAAGAGCGGGTATCGGGCGGGGCGGCGGAAGGGTTGAGCCGGAGTACCTGGAGAGCCGGGCTGGATGCCCGGCTCTGGCGGCGGTCCGGATCGGTGGGAGGCGACATTATGCCGGGGCACCGAGCGGGGGGTGCTCGAGGACGCGAGGCTTGTACTCGACCAGCTGGATGCGGCCGTCGAAGGTGCGGTGATCGGTCATCTCGAGGGCAACGTCGGGATAGCTGTCATAGATACGTTCCGCGCCCGTGGCACCGGTGATGACCGGGAACATCACGACCCGGAATCGGTCGACGAGTCCGGCTCGGAGCAGGGACCGGCACAGGCTCAGGCTGCCGATCGTGGTGAGCAGCCCCGAACCACTCGTTTTCATGGCGCGGACCGCCTCGACGGCGTCGTCGCGGACGAGCGTGGAGTTGGCCCACGTCAGCGGCGCCTCGAGTGAGGAGGAGAACACCACCTTGGACGCCTTTGTGAGCCCGTCGACGGACGCCTCTTCTTCCGGCCTGAACTCGTCTTGGCCATCGGGGACCTCGCCGGCGGCGAAGCTCGACATCAGGCGGTAGGTGTTCGCTCCCATCAGGTAGGTGGGCTCGGGCTGCTCGCCGAGCCATGCGAGATACTCCGGGCCCTCGAGGCCCCAGAACCCGGGCCATCCCTCTCCCGATGCATAGCCGTCGAGGGAGGTGATGAAGTCGACGAGAAGCTCCGACATGGCGGTGTCCTTTCCTTGGGTGTCACAAGCTTTGACCGGGCGGGAGCCACAAACTCATCGGCTGCGCCGAGGTGTCACCACGACTCACAACATTCGACCCGCTACAGAAGTTCGGCGAGCGCTTGAAGCACGGCCGGACGATCCGCGCTCGGCACATCCCTGAGCACCTCGCGAAGAAGTCTGATCTTGTTCTTGGTAATGACAACCTTCGCGACGGCGGCGGCCGAGCTGGACAACGCTGTTGCCTGTCGGCAATTGCCGAGTTCTATCAGCAAATGACCAATCGTGTGAGGCACGGGGGGTGGAGAGAGGCACGGACTACCGGTGCCCTATCGCGCTGGTCGTTTAGCAGGCCACCAACTGCACCCTGCAATCGGCAGTACCGTCCGTTGGACGGCATGCTTCGCGCGCCTCGGTCGAGGTGTGAACATCCAACGACCGTCGATGAGGGCCTTGTGGGACCCGAATCTCATGCTGCGCGGAGAGCGTGAGGCGGTCTGATGAGGTTGCCTAGGATCGACGGGTGCGGATGGGAGCGTGGTGATGAGTCTGGCTATGTTGCTGACGCTGGGGGACTCGCGGCTGCCGATCGGGGGGCATGTGCATTCCGGTGGTGTGGAGGAGGCTGTGGCGTCGGGGCTGGTGCGGGATGTGGCGACCGTTGAGCAGTACTTGCGGCGGCGGGTTCGGACGTCGGGGCTGGTGGCGGCGTCGTTGGCGGCGGCAGTGTGCGCGGGAGGGCTGGAGGTGGCGCGGGCTGAGGTGGAGGCGGATGCGCGGACACCGGCGCCTGCGGCGCGGACGGCGTCGCGGGCGCAGGGGCGGGGGCTGTTTCGACTGGCGCGGCAGGTGTGGTCGCGGCACGACTGGACTGCGCTGGGTGCGCGGCCGCATCTATCGACGGTGTTCGGCGTGGTGGGGGAGGCCGCCCGGGTGACGCCGGAGGAGATCGCGGGTGTTGTCGCCTACACCACGATGACCGGGGCGGCGACGGCCGCGCAACGGCTGCTGGCGCTCGATCCGGCCGCGGTGGCCGCCTGCACGGTCCGCCTCGCCGCCGACTGCGACGAGGTCGCGGCCGAGGCGGTGAAAGGGCTTGCCGCCCTGTCCGATCCGCTGCAGGATGTGCTGGCCGAGCGGCACGTGGGCCGCCCGATGCCCCTGTTCGCTTCCTGATCTGGCCCGGAGGTCCGCCCACCTGTGGTGACACGCGGGCGTCCTGATCTGGCCCGGCGGCTCGCCTGCGCTGGTGACACATGGGCGTTCTGATCTGACTGGGCAGCTCGCGTGCCGGGCGACACTTGGGCGTTCTGGCCAACCGGCTTGCCTGCGCTGGTGACACGCGGGCGTTCTGATCTGATTCGGCGGCTCGCCTGCGCGGGTGACATGCGGACGTTCTGACCTGGCATGACGGCTCGCCCCCGAGTACCACGCGGGCGTCCTGGCCCGGCCCGGCGGCACGCCCGCCCGGGTAACACGTGGTTTACACGGGTCGGCCAGGATGTGGGGGAAAGGAGTTGAGCATGCCCCCACATCTGATTGATGGTGAGCCGCACGATCACGGTCATGAGCGGCCCAGGCGTGAGCGCACACCGGGCGAGCCGCTGCGGATCGGGATCGGTGGGCCGGTCGGGTCCGGGAAGACCGCGCTGGTCGCGGCGCTGTGCCGGGTGCTGCGCGGCGAGCTGTCGCTCGCGGTGCTGACCAACGACATCTACACCACCGAGGACGCCGACTTCCTGCGCCGGCACGCGGTGCTGCCCGACGAGCGGATCACCGCCGTGCAGACCGGCGGCTGCCCGCACACCGCCATCCGCGACGACATCACCGCCAATCTCGACGCCATCGACGACCTGATCGAGGCCAATCCGCCGCTGGACCTCATCCTGGTCGAGTCCGGCGGCGACAACCTGACCGCCACCTTCTCCTCCGGTCTGATCGACGCGCAGATCTTCGTGGTCGACGTGGCCGGCGGTGACAAGGTGCCGCGCAAGGGCGGCCCGGGTGTCACCTTCTCGGATCTGCTGGTGATCAACAAGACCGACCTTGCGCCGATGGTCGGTGCGGATCTCGCTGTGATGGAACGGGATTCGTCGGCCGTACGCGAGGGCCGCCCGTTCGTCTTCACATCATTGACCGAGGACCCCGCCGCCACGCCGGTCCTTGCCTGGGTGCGCGAACAGTTGCGGTCGGCGGCCGAACAGGATGCCGCGGCCGGGGCGGGCCCCGCCTTTGCGCACTGAGCTGACGATCCGCGCCCGGGCGGGCGCGCTGCCGCAGATCCGGGCCACCGGTGGCCTGGCGGCGCGGCGCACCGGTCCGGGCGTGGTGCATCTGATCGGCACCGCCGCCACACCGCTCGGCGGGGACGAACTCGATATCGCCGTCGTGGTGGAGCCCGGCGCGCGGCTGGCGGTGCGCTCTGTCGCTGCCACCATCGCTCTGCCCGGGCGAGACACTCGAAAATCGGTGGCGCGCTGGCACTTCGAGGTAGGAGAGGGTGGCGAGCTGGACTTCGACCCCGAACCCACGGTGGTGGCGGGCGGGGCCGAACATATGGCTCTGACGGCGGTCGTCCTTGCCTGCGGTGCCCGAATCCGGCTACGCGAGCGTGTGCAGATCGGCCGCGCGGGCGAGGATTCGGGCTACTGGCGCGGCGATCTGACCGCCGACCTCACCACGACCCCCCTTCTCCGCCACCACCTCGAACTCGGCTCTGCCGCCGTCACCGACGACACCCTCTCCGCCCCACGCGCTTTGTCCAGCATCCTCACCTACCCTGACGAAACCCCCACGCACACTGCAGGTTTGGATGCCGCTCTACTTCCGCTGGCCGCGGGAGGCTCCCTCTACACCTGGTCCGGCCACCTCCTCGCCGACCAGCCGACCGAAACCGAAATTCGCGTGTAGGCACACGATCTATGTGTCCGGTGTGGGCCGATCGCGGGCGGGTGGATAGATGGGCTCCGGGCGGTTTCCGAACAGATAGTCTCGGAAAGCTGCCAGATATTCGTCTATTTCCTGTTGGTCGAGAAACCGGGATTGTGTCGGGTCGAACCATTCGTTCGGCGTCGGGCGCCGCGCGATCATGTAGTCGAGAGCTTCGCGCATCATGTCCCCGTACGCCGAATTCGTGGCGACGCGTTCGCGTTCTCTCGGGGCAAGTCGCCACATCTCGTCGGCCCAGTCCGCGGAGTGCAACCTCACGAGCGGGAACAGCAGGCGATTGAGGTGCGGGACCTCGTCCCACCACTTGTTGTTCGTGCGCAAAAGTTCACTGGCCGTTGTCGGTTCGTAGGTCGGGTTGATCGCTCGGGCGGCTCCGCGGGGATGCCAGGTCGGCCCGATATTGAGGTTCACCGGCGGGTACCAGACGCCGCGCCACACCGGAACTCCGAGCGCCAGCGGATTCACGGGAAGTTCCTCGGCCAGTGAGATGTCGGCCGTGATGCGACGCACAGGCGGCAACTCCTCGTAGGAGGGGAGAAGATCGGCCACCATCGTCAAGCAGTCCCGCTCATCGAAGCCGGTCACACCCGCGTACGGCCTGGTCCACCAGAGAACTGTTCCGTGGTCTGGATCGAATTCGATCCAGAACCGTCGCACCGTGGGCATATTCGCCCTCCTCCGCTGGACACTCCCGAGCGCTCACGATACCGAGTTCGAGCAGTGACTTCCGCTCGATAATCGGCACGGGCCGGATGTCCGGAAGCGCTTGTGCCGCAGTGGTCAGGACGTCCTGCGGACGATGATGTTGCCGGTGGTGACGTGCGCCTGTATCTCGGCGGCCTTGTCGGAGTAATGGGGGCTCTCGGCGGGATCGAGATCATTGCGTACCCAGCCGAAATCGGTGTGCAGGTCGAGCACGGCGGTGGTGCCGGAACCGACGCCGATGTCGAGTTCGCCCATGGTGGTCTCCAAGCGGATCCGGCCCTGGGTGATCCGGTCGACGCGGATGGATCCTGCCGCCGTGGTGGCGGTGACGTCTGATTCCGCGGTGCCGATGGAGATGTCGCCGTTCGCCGACCGGGCTCGCAGTTCGCCGGTCACCGTGCCGACGGTGGTCGTGCCCATGGAGGTCGTCGATTCCACCGCGCCCGCCGTGTCGATATGGATATCACCGAGGGAACTGGTCAGTCGGCAATCGCCGAGGCTGCCCTCGGTGCGGATGGTGCCCATCTCTGTGTCGGCGCGGACCCGCGACCCGGTCGGAACCTCGATGACGATTTCGATCACGCCGTGGGCGCGGCTGGACGGCTGCTCGCTCGACGGCGGACGTGGTGTGCTTACTCTCAGTTCGCCTTTCGAGTACTCCGCTCGCGTCTGCTCGACGGTCTCCACGTCGAGGCGACGGTCCTGATCGTCGGCGCGCACCTCGACGACCGTGGAGGTCCGGTCGCCGGCGATGACACTGATATGGCCGACGAAGGCCTCGACGATGACGGAAATCGGCTCGGGAGAATCGAATTCGCGCCGCATGGGTGCCCTCCTTCAGCGGGCAGGTGACGTGGCCTGCGCCCGCTCCGTCGTTGGAGGGGCGACCTCGCTGCGTCACATCATCCGCTGTGTCATGGGTTATCCGCTGCGGTTCGCCGCTGAAGATGTTGTCGTGCAGCTCGAGAGCGGGACAGTGGTGGCGAGATGTGCGGTGGACGCGGGTCAGCGTTCGATGGTGTCGCGAGGGGCCATGCGGTTGGTGCGCTTGGGGCGGCCGTTTTCGTCGGCAGCGGAATCCGGGCCGAGGGCTTGTGCGGTGCGCGGTCTGGTGGCCGGAGGAACCGCTTGCCCTGAGTTGTGCGGCGTGGCGGGCGGGGTGCCGGGCTGGGCTGAGGGCGGCTGGGTCGGCTGGGTGTGACCCGGTTGGCCTGACTGTAGGTGAGCTGGTTGGGTTGATTGCGGCTGACCCGGTCGGCCTGGCTGTAGGTGAGCCGATTGGGTTGGCGGCGGGTGACCCGGTTGGGTTGGCCCGCGGCCTGATTGGGTGGGCTGCTCGGCAGTCGGCCTGTTGGACCGCGCGGTTACCGGGGCGGTGCGTTGTTCGTGGGAGGCTGCCCGGCGTGCTCCGGGCGACGTTGCGGGATATCTGGTGGATTGCCGGCGCGGCTTGGTGTTGCGGCCCCGGCGTTCGGGTTTGGCGAACCGGAGGGCTAGTAACGCTAGGCCCGCGAGGGCGAGCGCGAGGGCGATCAGTACGGCGGCCCAGGTGGATCCGTGCATCCGTTGTCCCCTTCCGGAGGCGGGCGCCGCATCGGGCGCCGTGGGCAATTGTGCCCGACGGGCGGGGTGTTCTGCTGGAAATGGGGACGGAATGATCGGGTTCCGACAGTGTGGGCGGCGGTTCGCCACCGTGGTTCGCCGCGGCCGACGTGGTCGTGAAACGCTCTGGCATGCACGGTTTTTCGGGACCGTGCCGCCGGGCGGACGAACGAGAACGGGGCGGGAAGCGGACATCGTCGGCCGGTTCCCGCCCCGTGGGCGTGTCGGTCAGTCGCCTACGACGCGCGGAGGTGCGTTGTAGGAATTGACCGCGCCGACTACCGCGCCCGCGGCCGCACCGATCGCGGCGGCGGGGACGGTGATGACGCCGGCGCCGAACGCGGCGCCCAGCGCGGGGCCCGCCACCATGCCGACCGGCATGAACGGGAGGCCCACGACCAGGCCGACCACACCGCCGACCAGACCGGAGGTGAGTGCGATCGGGGCCGCCGTAGCGGCGCCCGCGAGCGCACCCACCGCGGCGGAGCCGACGGTCTGCCCGGCGATGCGGTCGGAACGGCTGCGCTCCATGCCGACCGAGTCCAGGAAGGTCGCGAGGTCGGCCTCGGTGCGGGCGGCGCTGTCGTTGATCTGGATGGCCTGCTCGCGGTCGATCCATGCCGGGGCGTCGACCTGGACGTCGCCGAACCGGAACTTGTCCGGCGGCGGCGCGATCGGCGGCACCGGTGCGACCGGCACGGGAGCGTGCAGCGCGCCCACCGGCGCCAGGTAGCTCTTGTCCGGCATGGCCCGCGCGTCCTGCAGCGAGCTGAGCGTGCTGTGCGGAATGTTCAGCCCCTCGTAGGGCTGCACATTGGGCGCCTCGCTCGCCGGCCACTGCCGGGGCGCTTGGTCCTGCTGGGCCGCCTGGTTCGGCTCGGTCGGCGCGGCATTGGCGGTCCCCGTACCGACGACCGCCAGCACTAGCGGGATCGCACCCGCCGCGACGGCGCTTCCTACCCGGTGGCGATGCGGACTGGGCGCTCTATGTTTGCCTGCGGCCATAGCGACCTTTCTTTCCGGGGACATCGACGTCCGACATTCGGACCCGGCGCTCCGGTGGATTGGTCGAAAATCCGACACGCCGAAACAGGTGCTATAGCTATCGATTAGCTGTGCGTCGCCGTCTTCGTAGAAGCGACGAGAATGAGACCGGCGCAAACCGCACCCAGCTCCCCAACCACCGGACGGATGGGCACAGAACCGCTGAATGCGCTTCCTGCCCTCGGCAATACGATGGTCACCAGATGATTGCCAAAGCGGCGTTCTTGGACGGGTTCGAGCTACTCCCAGACTTGGTACTCCGGCGTGTCGCACACGGCCACGGAGACCGTCCCGACGGCATCCGGACCTGGTTTCGCGCGCACTCGGCGAGCCGGACGGGCCGAGACCAGCACACTAACGAGACGGACTTCAGCTCACCGAACGACCCGAAGATTGGCCGGACCGCTCGTCCGCCGTTCTGCCGTCATCAGCGGATATACCTGCGCCAGCGGTCTTTCCATCCGCTACAGACTCGTCAGTGACCGCCCCGTCCGCACCGGTCCCGGAACCGCCCGCGTCCCGGCCGAGCGCCGTGGCCCCCTTGCCGCCCAGCTCCGCGCGCGCCTCACGCCCGTCCTCGTCGTTGCCGTTCATCGCCTCGAGCGCGAGCCGCGCGAACACCCACTGCTCGGTGGCGGCCATCTGCCCGCGGTTGCGCCCGATGAACGCCACGAACCACTGGAACACCGTGATCGCGCGGCTGCGGTAGCCGATCAGGTAGTAGAGGTGCAGCACCAGCCAGATCAGCCACGCGAGGAAGCCACCGAACTCCAGCTTGCCGATCTGGCACACCGCGTTGTACCGCGACACCGTGGCCATGCTGCCCTTGTTGAAGTACTTGAACGGCTTGCGCTGCTCGGACGTCTGCTTGCCGCCCAGTTCGGCCTTGATCTGCTTGGCGGCGTAGGTGGCGCCCTGAATGGCGCCCTGCGCCTGGCCGGGCACATTCGGCACCGACATCAGGTCGCCGACGACGAAGACGTTCGGGTACCCCTTGATGGTCAGATCCGGCTCGACGACCACGCGTCCCGCGCGATCCACCTCGGTGCCCTTCGACTGCTCGGCGAGCAGCTTGCCCAGCTCGCTGGCCGCTACGCCCGCCGACCACACCTTGCACGCGGCCTCGATGCGGCGCTCGCTGCCGTCCTTGTCCTTCACCGTGACGCCGCGCGCGTCGACGCCGGTGACCATGGCGTTGAGCTGGACCTCCACGCCCATCTTCTCCAGCCGGCGCTGCGCCTTGCCGCCGAGCTTCGGGCCCATCGGCGCGAGCACGGCGCCGGCGCCCTCGAGCAGGATCACCCGGGCGTCGCGCGGATCGATGTTGCGGAAGGTGCCCTCGAGCGTGCGATCGGCGAGTTCGGCGATCTGCCCGGCCAATTCGACGCCGGTGGGGCCCGCCCCGACCACCACGAACGTCATGAACCGGTCGCGCGCCTCCTGCGTCTTGGCCAGCTCCGCCTCCTCGAACGAGCCGAGGATGCGGGCGCGCAGTTCCAGCGCGTCATCGATGGTCTTCATGCCGGGCGCGTAGGTGGCGAACTGGTCGTTACCGAAATACGACTGCTGGGCGCCGGTCGCGACGATCAGGCTGTCGAACGAGGTGACGGTGTCCTCGTTCAGCAGCTCCGAGGTGACGGTGCGGTTCACCAGATCGATGTCGTGCACCTCGCCGAGGATCACCTGCACGTTCTTGTACTTGCGCAGCACCAGCCGGGTCGCGGGCGCAATCTCGCCGGTGGACAGGATGCCCGTGGCGACCTGGTACAGCAGCGGCTGGAACAGGTGGGTGGAGGTCTTGGAAATCAGCACGACATCGACGTCGGCGTGCTTGAGATGCTTGCACGCGAACAAGCCGCCGAAGCCCGATCCGATCACCACCACGCGGTGGCGCCGGTTCGCGACAGTCTCGGTAGTCATCTCGCTCCTCGCCGGGCGTACGGTTTTGCGACAGCCTTACGGTAGTCGGCTACCCACGGGCAGTCACGATGAACTCCCGTTGTCGGCGAGTCCGCGCGCCGTGGCGAGTTCGTCCGCGGAGATCGGGCCGATCAGGCGTTCTCCGCCGATGCTCTCGACGGTCGGCCACAGGAACGCCGCGAGCCGGTCGATGAACTGCTCGCGCGAGAGGTCCGGGTCCTGGGCCCACGCCTCCGCCGACATCAGAATGGCGCCGACGGTCGCGGTCGCCCAGATCCGGGCCAGCGCCGGATCGGCGTCGAGGCGGCGCAGGATGACCTCGAAAACCGCCGTGGCCCAATCGGATACGCGGGTGAAGAAGGGGCGGTGCTCGGTCTCGCCGCTGTCGAGCCGCTGCATCATCACGTGGTGCAGGTTGGGGTTGTCCTCGACGAAGTCGCACATCAGCCGCACGATCGCGCGCAGCAATTCGCGGGCGGGCAGCGGCTGGGCGAGCACCGCGTCGGCGGCGGTGATGATGCCTTCCATGTGCCGCTGCGCGAGGGCGTCGATCAGCGCGGGCAGGTCCGGGAAGACCGCGTACACGGCGGTGCGCGCGTAGCCCGCCTCGGCGGCGACCTGGGCGATCGTCATGTGCGTTCCGGCGCGTGCGATGACCCGCTCGGCCGCGTCGAGGATCTCCGCGCGGCGCCGGGCCGGATCGCGCGCCGGACCGGGCGGACGGCCGCGTGGCCGCAGTGTGTCCCTTGTCACAGGCCCCACTCTATCGGTAATGTACGAGGTGTACTTAAACGGGAGGCTTGCCATGGTCAGCGTCGACCCTCGCACATACCGGGCCGATCGGGAGAACATCGGTTTTCTCGAGATTCCGGACCGCAGCCCCGTCGACCGGCTGTTACGACGGCTGCCGGTGCGGGAGCAGACCTTGGCCACGCCGCCGCGGGGGAACACGAACCGGGCGGTGCGCGGCGACGCCGGGCTGCCGTTTCTGGGGCGGTCGCTGCAATACCTGCGCTGGGGTCCGGCGGAAATGATGGACCGATATCGCCGCTACGGTCCGGTCGGCTACTACCGGTCGCTCGGCGTCGACCGGGTGTTCGTGGCGGGACCGCAGGCTGTCGACGAGGTACTGGGCAAGCGCCGCAACGACTTCGGGCAGGGCTGGGACTATCTCATCGGCTCGTTCTTCCGCCGCGGCCTGCTGCTGCTGGAGTTCTCCGAGCACATGTTCCATCGGCGGATCATGCAGCAGGCGTTCACGCGGGAGCGGCTCGAGACGCACCTGGCCGGGCTGGCCCCGGCGGTGGACGCGGCCATCGATCGGTGGGCGCCCGCAGGATCACGGCAGGTCCGGCTGTATCCGACGATCAAGGACATGACCCTCGAGGTCGCCGCCGAGACGTTCATGGGCGCGCGCACCGGGCCGGAGCGGGCGCGGCTGGCACGGGCGTTCCTCGACTGCACGCACGCGGCGCTGGCGATGGTCCGAATGCCGGTGCCGGGCAGCGCGTGGCGGGCCGGACTGCGCGGGCGCAAGGTGCTCGAGGAGTACTTCACCCGAATGCTGCCGGACAAGCGCAGGTCGGAGGGTGCGGACTTCTTCTCCGCGCTGTGCCACGCCCGCACCGAGGACGGCGAGACGTTCTCCGCCGAGGACATCGTCAACCACATGATCTTCCTGATCATGGCCGCGCACGACACCACGACGACCACCGCCACCGCGGTCGCCTACTACCTCGGCAGACATCCCGAGTGGCAGCAGCGGGTGCGGGAGGAGGCGCTGGCGCTGCGGGAGCGGACCGGGGGCGCGCCGCCGACGATCGCCGACCTGGACCTGCTGCCCGATCTGGATCTGGTGATCAAGGAGAGCCTGCGGCTGGTGCCGCCGGTGCCGGGCCTGGTGCGGCGGGCGGTGCGCGACACCGAGGTCGCCGGGCACTACATTCCCGCCGGTACCCATGTCGACGTCGCCTACGGCGTCAATCACCTGCTGCCCGAATTGTGGTCGCACCCAGCTCGTTTCGATCCGGAACGGTTCGGCGCGGACCGGCGCGAGGACAAGTCGCACCGGCTCGCGTGGATGCCGTTCGGTGCGGGCGCGCACAAGTGCATCGGCATGCATTTCGGCGTGCTCGAGGTGAAGGTGATCCTCGCCGCCATGGTGCGCGACTACGAGTGGCGAATCCCCGACGACTACCTCATGCCGTGGGGATTCAACACCATCCCGTTTCCTCGCGACGGGGCGCCGATGCTGCTGCGGCGGCGGTGACCGGGGTCAGCGGGCGAACAGCAGCTCCGCGACGTGCGTGGTGGTCTGCTCGCCGTCGGTGTAGCCGCCCTGACCGCCGACATCGTTCATGATCGCCAGGGTGTAGCGCTCGTCCGGTCCGGCGAATCCGACCGAGTTGACCACCCAGCCGCCCTGCTCGTCGGACCAGCCGTTCTTCAGGCCCGGCTGCATGTCGGCGCCGGCGCCCCAGACGCCCCAGTGCTGGTTGGTGTCCACCTTGCGCATGCGGTCGATCAGGTAGGCGCGGTCGTCGGGGTGCATGTGGTCGAGCGTGTTGTTCATCACCCGGTCCAGATCGGCGGGGGAGCACTGCAGGAAACCCCAGTCGGGGAAGGGGTGGCCGCCGGTGGGCTGGGGGATCAGGCTCGTCATGCCGTTGGCGCGGAAGGCGTTGACGAAGGCCATCCGGTCCGGGCCGGAGTACTTGTTCCAGAGGTAGTCCGCGGCGCCGTCGTTGGAGGTGGCGAGCATCGATTCGAGCTGGTTGCGGTCCTCCGGGGTGAAGATCAGCGCACCGACACGGGCGCGGTTGAGGATGTCCTCGGCGATCGCGAGCTTGATCGTGGAGGCGGTCCAGAACAGCGAGTCGGCATTGCCGTTGCTGTAGACGTTGCCGGTAACGCGGTCGCGCACAACATAACCCGTGGTTCCGGGGCGGCCGGCGAGATAGGCGTCCACGGCGGCGATGCGGCCGGCGATATTGCAGCCGCCGGCGCAGCTCTGGTGGGCGGGCAGCGCCGACGCGGGGGCGGGCTGCAGGGCGGGGGCACCCGCGATCAGTACGGCGGCGACGGCGCAGGCGCCGGCGGCCAGGCGGGTGGGGCGAGTGGCGCTCGAGGTGGCGCGGGGGTAACGCACGATGAGCCACAATAGCCACCGTGGTGCGCGTCTCGCACGTCTTGAGGTCTGCTGCCGGTTGTGCTAGCGGCCTCGGACGTTGCGGCGCACGGGTTTTCAGCGGAACGCGGCGAGTAGTTCCTCGACGCTGCGGCCGTTGAGGCGGTAGCAGTGCTCGAAGGCCTCGGTGTGCTGGTCACGGGGCCAGGAGTGCAACACCGCGGTGCGGCCGTAGTGGCGCGAATTGACCAGTTCCCAGCGCTCGCCGACCCGCCGGACCGTGAACCCGGTTCTGGGCAGCAGGGGAATCACCGACGCAGACATGAACCGAACCAGCCTTTCGCTACTGCTCTCCCCGTTACCTCCCCGCCGAGCACTGTGGCACATCGGGTGACGGCAGTACCGGTGACACGCGGAGCGAATTGCGGCCATCGCGGGACGCCCGGCATAGTGGGCGGATTCGGTTGTGTTGCTAGAAATTTGGTGCATCTCGGTCTTATCGGTCAACGTGGTGGTCAGGGGCTCGCCGAGGGATAGCCGATAGGGGACCATGCGGTATGTGTGCCGAAGTCCGAGTCGCATCGGGGGATCGGGGCGCGGAGTTTGTAGGATCGGCCAGCGACAGGCAACCACGAGGCATCCGGGCGGGCGGATCAGGGACGGCACAGCGAGCGGAGAGAGGCGGCCGATGGCGCTGCACATCCACCGGGCCGAGCGAGCGGACACGCTCGCCGGCGCGTTGGCATCGCTGCTGGCCCAGCCGTTGGCCGACCCGTTCGCGGCCGAGGTGGTGGCGGTGCCGGCCAAAGGCGTGGAGCGCTGGCTGAATCAGCGGCTGTCGGGGGTGCTGGGCGCGGTCACCTGCGACGGAGTATCGGCGAACATCGCGTATCCGGCACCGGCGGCGCTGGTGGCGGCCGCGCTGGCCGGGGCGACAGGGGTGCCCGCCGACGACGATCCGTGGGCGCCGGACCGGGCGGTATGGGCGCTGCTGCGGGTGATCGACGCCTCGCTCGCCGAGCCGTGGTGCGCCGTGCTGGCGCGCCACCTGGGCGCCGAGGCCGCCGGGCGCACGCACCGGTCCGGACGCCGGTTCGCGACCGCGGCCCGGATCGCGGCGCTGTTCGACGGGTACGGGACGCAGCGTCCCGGCCTCATCACCGACTGGGCCGCGGGCGCCGACACCGACGGATGCGACGGCGCGCTGCCGGAGGACCTGCTGTGGCAGCCGCAGCTGTGGCGGCGATTGCGCGCCGAACTCGGCACCCCGAGTCCGGCCGAACGACTGGCGACCGCCTGCGAACGTCTGCGCGCCGAGCCGTCCGTTCTCGATCTCCCACAACGGATCTCGCTGTTCGGCGTGACCCGCCTCACCGCGGACCAGCTCGCGGTGCTGTCGGCCCTGGGCGAGGGCCGCGACGTACACCTGTGGCTGGTCCACCCGAGTCCGGGGATGTGGGCGGAACTCGCGCGGCTGGGGGAGGGCGCGGAACCCCTTGGCGCTTCGGCTGTGGTGCCGGTGCGGGCCGGGGTTGCTGGTGGGGCTCGGCGGGTTTCGGATGTCAGTGCGTTGGTGGTGGCGCATCCGTTGCTTGCGGGGTTGGGGCGGGATGTGCGCGAGTTGCAGCAGCGGTTGCGGGGGGTGGGGGCGGTGGTGGATACGTACCATCGGGCGGACGGCGACAGTGGTTCGCGCACTTTGCTTTCGGAGTTGCAGGGCGGGATTCGGGGGGATCTGTGGCCGCCGCGGGACGAGTGCGTGGCCGATGGCACGGTGCAGGTGCACTCGTGTCACGGACCGGCGCGGCAGGTGGAGGTGTTGCGGGACGTGCTGCTCGCGGCATTCGCCGCCGACCCGACGCTGGAGCCCCGCGACGTGGTGGTGATGTGCCCGGACGCGGAGAACTACGCGCCGCTGGTCCGGGCGGCGTTCGGTCAGGCGGCGGCGGAGCCCGGCGCCCGCGCGCCGCACCCGGCGCACGGGCTGCGGGTGCGGCTGGCCGATCGCTCGCAGAGCGCCGCCAACCCGGTGCTGGCCGTCCTGGACGGACTGCTCGCCATGGCCGACGGCCGGGTCACCGTCACCCAGGTACTGGATCTCGCGGCCGCCGAACCGGTTCGGTTGCGCTGCGGATTCGACGACGACGATATCGAGCGGCTGCGCGAATGGGCGGCCGAGACCGGGGCGCGGTGGGGGATCGGCCAGCGGCAGCGGCAGGCGTTCGGGCTCGGCGACTTCGCGCAGAACACGCTCAACGCCGCCGTGGACCGCATCCTGCTCGGCGTCGCGGCCGGTGAATCCTCCGAGGACTGGCTCGATCTGGCGCTGCCGCTGGAGGACGTGGACTCCGGTGACGTGGACCTGGCGGGCCGGTTCGCCGAGTTCACCGACCGGCTGGCGGTGTGCGTGCGCGACCTGCGCGGCCCCACGCCCGCCGAACCGGCCGGATCCCAGCGCCCGGCGCACGAATGGGCGCAGGTGCTGGTGCGCGCGCTGGACCTGCTCACCGAAGTCACCTACGCGCAGACCTGGCAGGCGGTGCAGGCCCGCCGCGAACTGACCGCCGCGCTCGAGCACGCGGGAGATATTCCGTTGCGGCTCACCGATATCGCGTCGCTGCTCCACTCGCGTCTCGCGAGCCGCGGTACCCGCGCCAACTACCGCACCGGTGAGCTGACCGTGTGCACTCCCGCGCCGCTGCGATCGGTGCCGCATCGCGTGGTGGTGCTGCTGGGCCTCGACGACGACGTGTTCCCGCGGCCCGGCGGCGTCGACGGCGACGACGTGCTGGCCCGCGAGCCGCGCGTGGGCGAACGGGACGCGCGCAGCGAGGACCGGCAGTCGCTGCTGGACGCGATCATGGCGGCCGGAGAGAAACTGGTGCTGCTGCACACCGGCGCCGATCCGGTCACCGGCGCGTATCGGCCTCCGGCCATCCCGGTCGCGGAACTGCTCGACGTGCTGCGCGCCCACGCGGGCGGGCTGGACGGCGTGGTGACCCGGCATCCGTTGCAGGCCTTCGACAGTCGCAACTTCGATCCCGTCGCGCCGTTCAGTTTCGACGCCGTGGCGCTGGCGGGGGCGCGGGCCGCGGCGAGCCCCGCGCGCGAACGGGCCGCGTTCCTGCCGGGGCCGCTGCCTGCCACGGTGCGCGCGGATGTCGAACTGGCGGAACTGGTTTCGTTCGTCGAGCATCCGGTGCGCGCGTTCCTGTGGCAGCGGCTGGGCATCCGGGTGCCCGAGGAGGAAGAGGAGATCGACGAGCGGCTGCCGATCGAACTCGACGGGCTCACCAAATGGAATATCGGTGAGCGCATGCTGAGCGCGCGGTTGAACGGCGCGGACCCGGCGGCGTTGCGGGCGGCCGAGTGGCGGCGCGGCACCCTGCCCGCGTTCGGGCTGGGCGCGGCGGTGCTGACCGAGGTGGAGGGCACGGTCGACAAACTGGTCCGGGTGGCGCGGCCGATGCACGAGGTGCCGTCGCGCACCATCGACGTGGCGGTCGACCTGGGGGACGGGCGGCTGCTCAGCGGCACGGTGCCGGACGTGCACGACGACGCGCTGGTCCGCACCACGTTCTCGCGGCTGGCCCCGAAGCACCGGGTCGCGGCGTGGGTGCGGGTGCTGGCGCTGGCGGCGACCGAACGCAACCAAAGCTGGCGGGCGGTCACCATCGGGCGCGGCAAGTTCGGGCGGCCCGCCTGGCGCTCCACACTCACCGCGCCCAATGCCGCTGCGGCCCAGTCGATCCTGCGCGACCTGGCGGATCTGCGCGACGAGGGCCTGGCCGAGCCGTTGCCGATCGCGCCGACCGCCTCGGCGGTGTACGCCGAACGCCGCTGCCAGGGTGCGAGTGTCGAGGATGCCCGGCTGGCCGCCGACCAGGAATTCCTCGGCGGCCCCAACGGCCCCAAGGCATTCGGCGACCACACCGATCGCTACCTGCGCTACGTGTGGGGCCCCGCGCCCCGGCTGGAACATCTGGAAACCCCGCTGCCGGAACCGGACCCGGCGGGCGAGCCCACCCGCTTCGCCGCCCTGGCCCGCCGCCTGTGGAACCCGTTGCTGGCCACCGAATCCCAGGGACAGCCATGACCGACGAACTCTTCTCCCTGACCGACCTGGAGCCCGCCCCGCGCCCCCGCCGCCGCTCCCGCCCCACTTCCACCAACCACCCCGACCCCACCCCGGCCGAGACCGCCGACCTGTTCGACCTCACCCCCGTCCCGCAGCCCACGGATTCACCCGAGCCGAGCGAGCCAACCACCTCCGAGCCCCCCACCCACACCTCCGAGCCCACCACTCTCGGCTCCGATGCCTCGACCCCCGGCCCCGGGGGCTCCGGGTTCGATTTCGAAGCCTCCGCTCCAGACTCCGAAGCTTCTGCCTCCGGCTCCGAAGCCTCCGATACAGGCCTCGGATTCCGCGGCCCGTCGGAGCCGAGCACTCTCGAGCCTGACCCACCACTCCTGCACACGGATCTGCGTCCTACACGCCCGGCCGATCCGCGCGCGACTACCTCGGCCGTACCGGGGCTGTCCGAGCCCGACGGGAGCGACGACGCGGAGTTCCCGGTCGACAATGCTGCCGCTGTGCCGGACCTCGAATCTTCTGCAGCGGCGGGCCATTCGGACGCGATGGATGTCGCCACCTCCACCAGCGGAGACGAGAGCGAACTCCAGGCCACTGCCCTGCCCGACAAGCTGTCGGATCCCGAGGAGGCCGGAGCGGCCGTGGGCCGTCGGGCGTCCACCGGGGCTGGTGCGCTGACCGATGGTCCTGGCCTGCTGGGGACGGCGGCGGGCGAGGGGTTCGAGTTGTGCGGGGCGTTGCCTGCGGGGACGACCGTGCTGGAGGCGAGTGCGGGGACCGGGAAGACGTATGCGATCGTCGGGCTGGCGGTGCGGTTCGTGGCCGAGGCGGGGGTGGATGTCTCGGAATTGCTGCTGGTGACGTTCAGCCGGGCGGCGACGCAGGAATTGCGGGAGCGGACGCGGGACAAATTCGTGGCGGTGGCTGCTGCGCTGGCCGATCCCGGCACCGCGCGGAGCAGCGAGGACGAGCTGATCCGCCATCTGGCGCACGCGGATCCGGCGGAGGTGGGGCGGCGGCGCACCAGGCTGCTGGCGGCGCTGTCGGACTTCGACTCCGGCACCATCGCCACCACGCACAGCTTCTGCCAGCGCATGCTGGACGAACTGGGGCTGGCGGGCGAGCACGATCCGCGGGTGCGGCTGGTGGAGAACGTGGACGATCTCGTCGCCACCGTCGCCGACGATCTGTATCTGGCGCGGTACGCCCGCGGCGGGCCGCCGTTCTCGGTGCGGGAGGCCCACCAGCTGGCCGCCGCCGCGGTCCAGGACCGGCACGCGCGGCTGGTGTCCGACGAGGAGATCGGCGACCATCCCGCCGCCGAGCGCGTCGCCTTCGCCGCCGCCGTGCGTGCGGAAACCGAACGTCGCAAACGGATTTCGGGTCTGCGCGACTTCGACGACCTGCTGGTGCTGCTGCACGAGGTGCTTGCCGATCCGGCACACGGCGACCGGGCGTGCCGCCGCATCCGGGAGCGCTACCGGGTCGCCCTGGTCGACGAATTCCAGGACACCGACCCGTTGCAGTGGGACATCCTGCGCCGCGCCTTCCACGGCCATGCCACCCTCGTGCTGGTCGGGGATCCGAAGCAGGCCATCTACGCCTTCCGCGGCGCCGAGGTGCTCAGCTACCTGGACGCGGTGGCCCACGCCGACACCCGCCGCGAACTCACCACGAACCGGCGCAGCGACGCGGGCCTGCTCGGTGCGCTGGAGCACCTGATGGCCGGCGCCGCGCTGGGGCACAAGGAGATCACGGTGTCCAAGGTGGCGGCGGTCCGGCCGCACACCCGGCTCACCGGCACTGTCGAGGCGCCGATCCCCTTGCGGGTGCGGTGTTTTCGGCGCGAGGGCGCCGGTCCACGCAACGGCGCGGGATTCCCGGCGGTGGGACGCCAGCGCGCCCGGGTCGCGGACGACGTGGCCGCCGATATCGCCCGACTGCTCGACTCCGGCACTCACATCGGCGAAACGCCGCTGGGCCCCGGCGATGTCGCGGTGCTGGTGCGCACCCGCGCGCAGATCGACATCGTGCGCGCCGCCCTGGACCGGGTGGGGGTGGCGTCGGTGCTGGCGGGCGGCGCCAGCGTGTTCGGCACCCAGAGCGCCGTCGACTGGCTGTGGCTGCTGCGGGCGTTGGAGCAACCGCACCGCGCGGACCGGGTGCGGCTGGCGGCAAGCACGCCGCTGCTCGGCCTGTCGGCGGCGGAGATCGACACGGGCGGTGCGGATCTGGTGGGACGGCTGAGTACCCAGCTGCGCGAGGCCGCCCGGTTGTTCGGCCGCGCGGGTTTCGCCGCGGTATTCGAGAAGCTCTCGGCCGAAACGGAATTGGCGCCGCGGCTGCTGGCGGTGGCCGGGGGCGAACGGCAGCTCACCGACCTGCGGCACATCGCGCAGCTGCTGGATCGGGTGGCGCTGCGCGAATCGCTGGGCCTGACCGCGCTGACCCGATGGCTGGCCGACCGGGTGCGCGATCCGGCGTCGGGCGCGGTGTCCGACCGCAGTCGCCGCCTGGACCGGGACGCGGCCGCCGTGCAGATCGCCACCGTGCACGCCAGCAAGGGCCTCGAATTCCCGGTGGTATACCTGCCGTTCGCGTGGGACAGCGCCAAGAACCCGAATCCGGTGACGCTGTTGTTCCACGACGACGGCGACCGCGTCCTGGACGTCGGCGGCCCGGAGGCGCCCGGGTACGGCGAGCGCAAGCGCCGCAGCGACGCCGAGGAGGCCGGTGAGGAACTGCGCCTGCTGTATGTGGCGCTGACCCGGGCGCAGTGTCAGGTGGTGGCGTGGTGGGCGCCCGCCTACGGCACCGCCTTCGCGCCCCTGCACCGCATGATGCTGGGCCGTCTGCCCGGCAGCGCCGAGGTGCCGGGCAAGAGCGAGGTCGCGACGGACGATGCTGTGCTGGAACAGCTCTCGGCCTGGGCGGCCGCGGCCGGAGCGGGCTTGATCGGGGTGGAGCCGGTGACCCGCGCGCCGAAGGTCCGGCCGCGCTGGGAGCGTGACGAGACCGAGGGCGCGAACCTGGCCGCCGCCGTCTTCGAGCGCAACGTGGACGCCGAGTGGCGGCGCACCTCCTACTCGGCGCTCACCGCGGGCGCGCACGACACGCACGCCGTGGCGGAGGAGACGCCCGGCGGTTCCGACGAGCCGGAGACTCCGGCGGTCCTCGAGGACACCAGCGATTTCGCCGACGCCGCCCCCTCGCTGATGAACGACCTGCCCTACGGCGCGGATTTCGGCACCCTGGTGCACGGCGTGCTGGAGCTGGTGGGCACCGACGCGCCGGATCTGGCGGCCGAGGTGCGGGCCCGCTGCGGGCACGCGATCGAGGAGCTGATGGCCGACATCGATCCCGAGGCGCTGGCCACCGCGCTGCTCGCGGTCCTGCGTACGCCCCTCGGAATCGGTTGCCTCGCCGACGTTTCCAGCCGCGACCGGCTCAACGAGATGGACTTCGAACTGCCGCTGGCCGGGGGCGATACACCGCGGCCCGCACGGGTCACGGTGCGCGCCATCGCCGGTCTGCTGCGCCGCCACCTGCCCGCCGACGATCCGTTCGCCGAGTACGCCGACCAGGTCGAGACCCTGGAGGACACCGTGCTGCGCGGCTACCTCACCGGCAGTATCGACGCCGTGCTGCGCGTGCCCGGCCCGCGTTTCGTGGTGGTCGACTACAAGACCAACCGGCTGGGCGGCGAGGACCTCACGGTCGCCCACTACACCCGCGACCGCATGGCCGCCGAGATGATGCGCTCGCACTACCCGCTCCAGGCCATCCTGTACTCGGCTGCGCTGCACCGCTATCTGCGCTGGCGGCTTCCCGACTACGCCCCCGGACAACACCTCGGCGGCATTCTCTACCTGTTCGTCCGCGGCATGATCGGTCCCGAAACCCCGCCCGGCTGCGGCGTTTTCGACTGGAGCCCGCCCGTCGCGCTGGTCGAGGACCTCTCGGCGCTGCTCGCCGGTGATCTCTCGGGAGCCGCCTCGTGACCCCGCACCCCGCCGCCGGATCGGCGCGCGAACCGGGAAGCTGTCGAGACAGTTCCGCGGCTGGGCTGGACCAGAGCGGTGCGAGGGTGCCGCGGGAAATCCTGCGAGAGGACGGCCGGTGACCGCTATTCAGTTGGCGCAGCGGGCCACCGGGCTGTTGCGCACCTTCAATACCGCCGGGGTGCTGTCGGCCGCCGACGTCCACGTGGCCGTGCGGCTGGGCCGGTTGGGGCGGGAGGACTCGGAGGTGGTGCTGTTGGCGGCGGCCCTCGCGGTGCGTGCGGTGCGGTCGGGTTCGGTGTGCCTGGAACTGCGGCGGATGCACGAGATCGGCGTGGACGGTGAGGGTTTCGACACCGGCGACCCGGACGTCGTCGATCCCGCGACGCTGCCGTGGCCGGACGTGGACGAGGTGCTGGCCGCGCTGCGGGTCAGCCCGCTGGTGGAGGGCAGCGCGGCCGGACCGCTGCGCCCGCTGCGGCTGGTCGAGCACGAGGGCGCCGGCCCGCTGCTGTACCTGGACCGGTACTACCGGCAGGAGCAGACCATCCGCCACGCGCTGACCGAACGCGCGGCCGGGCATCCGCTGGTCGACCCGGAAACGATTCGGCGGCAACTGGACCGGCTGTTTCCCGACGCCGCGGGTCCCGGCGACCCGCCGGACCGCCAGCGCGTGGCCGCGGCGCTGGCCGCCACCCACTGGACCACCGTCGTGGCCGGTGGTCCGGGCACCGGCAAGACCCACACCATCGCCCGCATCCTGGCGTTGCTGGTGGCGCATCAGCAGGCCGTTCCCGGCGCCCCGGCGCTGCGGATCGCGCTGGCCGCGCCAACCGGCAAGGCCGCCGCGCGCCTGCAGGAATCGGTGCGCGAGCAGGCGGGCGACCTGGAACTGCCGGACCTGACCGCCGCCACCCTGCACCGCCTGCTGGGCTGGCAGCGCGGCGGCGCCACCCGGTTCCGTCACCACGAATTCAACCGGCTGCCATACGACATCATCGTCATCGACGAGACCTCGATGGTGTCGCTGACCATGATGAGCCGCCTGCTGCCCGCGGTGCGCCCCGACACCCGCCTGGTGCTGGTCGGCGACCCGGACCAGCTCGCCTCGGTGGACGCCGGCGCCGTCCTCGCCGACCTGGTCGCCGGGCCCGTTGTCGGCGAGCCGAACCCGGTGCTCGACGAGATCCTCGGCGGCGCCGGTGCCGATCATCCCGACGCGTTGTCGGTCCGAGAGCGGGATCGGTTGCGCGGCGGCATCGTTCGCCTCACCCGCGGCCGCCGCTTCGGCGGGCGGATCGCCGCGCTGGCGGTGGCGGTGCGGGCGGGCGACGCCGAGACGGCGCTGGCGCTGCTGGCCGACGGCGGCGACGAGCTGTCACTACAGCCGCCCGACGACACCGGCGGCGTGCGTGCCGACGTGGTCCGTGCCGCTCGCGAATCGACGGCTGCCGCCGAATCCGGGGACGCCGCGGGCGCCCTGGCGGCGATGGAATCGCATCGGCTGCTGTGCGCGCATCGGCAGGGGCAGTTCGGTGTGGAACGCTGGGACCGGCTGGCCGCGGGCTGGGTCGCGGCCGCGGGCATCGGGACCGAACCCGGTGCCGGGCAATGGTTTCCGGGCCAGCCGCTGCTGGTCACCGCGAACGATCACGAGGCGCGCATCTACAACGGCGACACCGGTGTCATCGTCCGTGGCGCGGACGGGTCGCTGCGCGCGGCCCTGCAGCGCGGCACCGAGCCCTATCTGGTGCACCCGACGCAGTTCCCGGGCGTCACCACGGTCTACGCCATGACCATCCACCGCAGCCAGGGCAGCCAGTACGGCACGGTGTCGGTGGTCCTGCCGGGACCGGAATCGACCCTGCTCACACGTGAACTGCTCTACACGGCCATCACCCGCTCGCGCCACCGGGTCCGGATCATCGGCACCGAGGAGGCGATCCGCGCGGGTATCGCGCGCCGGGTGCTGCGCGCCAGCGGTCTGCGCGCTTGACCGACGGCCGCGCACTGATCGGCACACTCTGTCTCGGCACCGCCGTGCGGACCTGCGAACAGCCTGGCGATCCACCGCACGCGAGGCATCCTCACGTTCCGTTTTCGCAGGATCGCCCCGGGCGCAGGGTATTTCGCGTCGTCGCAGGCCGTGGTTTCCCGGTCGTCCAAGCCGCCGAGTCGCGATAGCATCCGGACATAGCCCATGGTGGGAGCGCCGCGTGTACGAGTTCCCAAGGGCCGCTGCGCAATCGAGAGAGAATTCGTCGCACTGCTGCTAATCTGGAACGGCCGTCCGGTTCTTCCGGACGGTAACGCTCGATTGGTCAGTCTAGCTTCGCGCGGTCCATTGCGTGCGGAGTTCGTTGTGCTGCAATGGTTGTGAGGTGAACGCTTCCGTGTCGTCCGGCCCGCCGACCACCACGCCCGGAGCCTGTCCGGTCCAGGGGTCTCCCATTGATACCGACGGCCCGCGTGCGCTGCTCGACACCCCCGAGTTCGCTGCGGATCCGCACGGTTTCTACCGCACCATGCGCGACCGGTTCGGCTCGATGGTGCCCATCGAGCTGTCTCCCGGAGTGCCCGCGACGCTGGTCATCGGCTACCGCACGGCACTGCAGATCCTCAACGACCCGGAGCATTTCCCGGCCGATCCGCGGCACTGGCAGGACTCCGTGCCGGAGGACTGCCCGGTGCGGCCGATGCTGCAGTGGTATCCCAACGCGCTGCGCAACGCCGGGTCGACGCACGCCCGCTACCGCCAGGCCTATGTCGCCGCCATCGACGGCATCGACCTGCATGCGCTGCACTCGACGGTGGAATCGATCGCCGTCCCGCTGATCAACACCTTCTGCGAGAAGGGCTCGGCGGATCTGTTGTCGCAGTACGCGTTTCCGCTGGTGTTCGAGTCGCTCAACCGCATGGTCGGCTGTTCGGCCGATATCGGCCAGCGGGTCGCCAGCGGGATGGCGGCGCTGTTCGACACGGTGAACGCGGCCTGGGGCATGCAGCACCTGTCCGAGGCGCTGATGGAGCTGATCGAGTTGCGCCGCGCCGACCCGGGCGACGATGTGACCTCGCGCCTGGCTCACCATTCGGCGAAGCTCACCGACGAGGAGATGCTCTACAACCTGATCAGCTTCTACGGCGCGGGCATCGAACCCATGCAGAACCTGATCAGCAACACGCTGCTGCTGATGCTGACCGACGACCGGTTCGGCGGCGGCGTGCTCGGCGGCAGCATGTCCACCCGCGACGCGCTGGACGAGGTGCTGTTCAACGACCCGCCGATGGCGAACTTCTCCGTCACCTATCCGCGCCAGCCGATCCTGATCGACAGCGTGTGGCTACCCGCGAACCAGCCGGTGGTGATCAGCCTGGCCGGATGCAACAACGATCCGTCGATCGCCGGCGGCGATCGCACTGGTAACCGCTCCCACCTGGCGTGGAGCGCGGGCCCGCACGCCTGCCCCGCGCGCTCGGTGGCCTACCTGGTCGCGCAGGACGCGATCGACCAGCTCCTGGACGCCCTGCCGGAGCTGGAACTGTCCGGCTCACGCGCCGACATCACCTGGCGGCCGGGCCCGTTCCACCGCGCCATGGCGGCGCTACCCGTCAGCTTTCCCCCGGCCCCACCGTTGAATCTGGCGTAAGGAGAACCCCCGATGGCGCACGATCCGATTGTCCTGGACCTCGCCGGTACCGATATCCAGGCCGAGTCGGCGCGAATCCGCGAGCGCGGCCCGATCGCCGAGGTGGTGCTTCCCGGTGGGGTGCCGGCCTGGTCGGTCACCGATCAGGCGGTGCTACGGAGTCTGCTGGCCGATTCGCGGGTGTCGAAGGATCCGCGCCAGCACTGGGCGGCCTTCATCAACGGCGAGATCACCGAGTCCTGGCCGCTGCTGCCGTGGGTGGCCGTGGACAGCATGTTCACCGCCTACGGCAAGGACCATCGGCGGCTGCGCAAGCTGGTGTCCCCGGCGTTCACGCACCGTCGCACCACCGCGCTGCGGCCGCGCATCGAGGAACTGATCACCGACCTCCTCGACGATCTGGCGACCACTCCGCCCGGCCAGGTGGCGGATCTGCGCAGCCGCTACGCCTACCCGGTCCCGATCCGCGTCATCACCGAATTGATGGGTGTGCCAGAGCATCTCGGCCCGCCGATGCACAAGTGCGTGGACGGCTTCTTCGACACCTCGTTCACGCCCGAGCAGGCGCAGGCCAACTACCTGGAGATGTTCCGGCTGGTCAGCGAACTCGTCGCGTATCGCCGCGAACAGCCCGGCGACGACATCACCAGCGTGCTGATCACCACCCGCGACGAGGACGACGGTTCGCAGCTGACCGAGAAGGAACTCGTCGACACCCTGATGCTGGTGATCAACGCCGGGCACGAGACCACGGTCAACCTGCTCGACCAAGCGATCACCGCGCTGCTGACGCATCCGGGGCAGCGCGCCGCGGTGGTCTCCGGCGAGGTGCCGTGGTCGGATCTGGTAGAGGAGACGCTGCGCTATCAGGCGCCGGTGGCTCATCTGCCCTTGCGCTACGCGGTCGAGGACATCGAGATCGACGGCGGATACCGAATTCCCAAGGGGGAAGCCATTCTCGCCTCCTACGCCGGGGCGAGCCGGGACCCGAAGATCCACGGCGACACCAGCGACGAGTTCGACATTCGCCGCAAGACCAAGGACCAGCACGTGGCGTTCGGGTACGGCGCGCACCACTGCCTCGGCGCGCCGCTGGCCCGGCTCGAGGCGACCATGGCGCTGCCCGCCCTGTTCCAGCGTTTCCCGAAGCTGCGATTCGCCACGGACCCTAAGGATTTGGCGCCGGTGGGCAGTTTCATCTCCAACGGTCACGCGACGCTGCCGGTGTATCTCGACGGCGAATAGCGATCAACCGGTCGCCTCGAAGATGCCGGGGATCGTCAGCGCGAGCTCGACGTCCTCGCGCCGGCCGAGCGTGACCAGCACACTGCGGATCATCGTCAGCCGGGCCGCGGCCACTTCGTCGGGCGCCGGTTCGCCGCCCGGCGCGGCGGCCGCGGACACCCGGTACACGACGAATTCGCAGACCTGCAGCGCCGTATCGAGATCCAGCGGGCTGGGCAGCGGTCGCCCGAGGGCGGCGAACTTCGCGCGGACCAGCGCGCGGATGTCGTCGAACGCCTCCTCGCGATAGATCGACACGGGCGACGCCGGATCGTGGAGTTCGGCGAAGACCGGGCGCAGCATGGCCCCGTGGCCGCGCGCCCAGTCGAGATAGGCGTCGATGAGGCCGATGCCCAGCTGCACCGGTTCGTCGGAATTCTCCAGGGCCTCGCGGATGCCGCCGACCAGTCCCTCGTTGGAGGCGGTGAGCAGAACATGCAGTGGGGCTTCGGCATTGGCGAAATACCGGTAGAAGGTCGGCCGGGCGAGACCGGCCCGATCGATGATGCGCGCGACATTGAGCCCGCGCGAGCCGTGCGCGGTGAACACGTCCGCGGCGGCCAGCACGATCCGGGCGCGCACCTCGTCGGCCTGCTCGCGGGTCTGCGGCGGGCGGCCGCGGCGGGCGCGGCTGTGCGGTGTGGACACAGCGTCGCGCGGCATCTGTGATTCCTCCCAGCTCGGTACCCGGCGCTTGACACTGCGCGCCTGAACTCGATTAATCTAACACCGGTGTTAAGCTAACACTGGTGTTCAACTAATTCATGTTCCGCCGATCGAGAGGGCCGACGATGACGACCGCCCCGCAACTGGCCCCCGCCGACGCGCTCCCGGACTCGCTGGTGCGGCGATTGCTCGCCCACGCGACCGCCGGCGGCGCCGCCGCGGTCGAGGTGTTCGCCCCCGCGACCGGGCGCAAGATCGCCGATCTGCCGCAGTCGTCCACGGCGGACATCGATGCCGCCTTCACCGTCGCGCGGGAGGCGCAGCGCCGGTGGGCGCGGGTGCCGGTGCGGGAGCGGGCCGCCGTGCTGCGCCGGTTCCACGACCTGGTGCTCGCCGAGCAGGACGCCATCCTCGACATCGTGCAGCTGGAATCCGGCAAGTCCCGGGTGCACGCCTTCGACGAGGTCGGCGATGTCGCGGTCAATGCCCGGTACTACGCCGCCGCGGCGGAGAAGCTGCTGGCCACCCGCTCGCCGCGGGGCGTGCTGCCGGTGCTGACGCGGGTGGAGGTGCGGAACCGGCCCAAGGGCGTCGTCGCGGTGATCTCGCCGTGGAACTATCCGCTGGCGCTGGCCGCCTCCGACGCGCTGCCCGCGCTGATGGCGGGCAACGCGGTGGTCGCGCGGCCGGACAACCAGACCGCACTCACCGCGCTGTGGGCCATCGACGCCGCCGAGCGCGCGGGCCTGCCGAAGGGTCTGTGGCAGGCGGTGCTCGGGCGCGGGTCGGTGATCGGCGGCGAGGTGATCGCCCGCGCCGATTTCGTGGATTACACCGGTTCCAGCGCGACCGGCCGCACCATCGCCCGCCAGGCGGGGGAGCGGCTGATCGGCTACTCGCTGGAACTGGGCGGCAAGAATCCGCTGCTGGTACTCGCCGACGCGGACGTGTCGGCGGCGGCCAAGATCGCGGTGCGGGCCTGCTTCGCGTCGGCCGGGCAGCTCTGCGAGTCGATCGAGCGAATCTACGTGCACGACAGCGTGTATGACCGCTTCGTGGCCGAATTCGCCGGGCACACCGCGAAATTGCGGCTCGGCGCGGCGCTGGACTACTCCTACGAGATCGGTTCGCTGACCTTCCCGCGCCAGATCGACACCGTCGCCGCGCATGTCGAGGACGCCGTGGCCCAGGGCGCCACGGTGCGCGCCGGTGGGCGCGCCCGGCCCGACCTGGGTCCGTACTTCTACGAGCCGACGATTCTCGAGAATGTGCGGCCGGGGATGACGGTGTACCGGGAGGAAACCTTCGGGCCGGTGGTGTCGGTGTACCGGGTGCACAGCGACGACGAGGCGGTCGAGCAGGCCAACGACACCGCCTACGGCCTGAATGCCAGTGTGTGGAGCCGGAATACGGCGCGGGCCCGGGAGATCGCCGCCCGCATCCATGCCGGATCGGTGAATGTGAACGAGGGTTTCATCGCGGCCTGGGGCAGCGTGGCCGCTCCCTCCGGCGGCTTGGGCATCTCCGGCGGCGGGCGTCGGCACGGCCCGGAGGGGCTGCTGAAGTACATCGACACCCAGACCATCGCCGTGCAGCGGGCGCTGCCGATCGCGCCGCTGCCGGGCATGTCCGAGGCGGTGTGGGCCAAGACGCTGACGCTGTACTTCGGCGTGATGAAGGCCTTGCGGCAGAAGTGATCCGGCGGAAACGACAGGGGAAGTGATGGATATGGACACGGTTGCCGGGCGGCAGGTGCTGATCACCGGGGCGGCGATGGGGCTGGGCAAGTCCTTCGCCGAGCGCGCGGTGCGGGAGCTGGCCGCCGACGTCGTGCTGTGGGACGTCAACGAGCAGGCGCTGAAGGAGACGGCCGCCGAACTCGCGGCGGCGGGCACCTCGCGGGTGCACCACTACGTGGTCGACGTGTCGGATGCGGCGGCCATCGCCGAGGCGGCGGCCGCGGTGCGCGCGGACGTCGGTGATATCGACGTCCTGGTGAACAACGCGGGCATCGTGCGGGGCAACGGGTACTTCTGGGAGACGCGCGACCGGGCCGACATCGACAAGACGGTGGCGATCAATTCCCTTGCGCCGATGTACATCACGCTGGAATTCCTCCCGGCGATGGTGTCCGGCCGGACGCCCGCGCGGGTGCTGAACATCGCCTCGTCGGCGGCCCTGGTGGCCAATCCGCGCATGAGCGTCTACGCCGGGTCGAAGTGGGCGGCGCTGGGCTGGTCGGATTCGGTGCGGCTGGAGTTGGAGCAGTCCGGCAACGACCACGTCAAGGTCACCACCTTCTGCCCGACCTACATCAACACCGGAATGTTCGAGGGCGCCAAGGGTTTCTGGTTCACGCCCATCATCGAGCAGGAGGAAGCGGTCGAGACGGCGTGGACCCAGATGAAGAAGGGCGCGCCGCTGGTGGTCATGCCGTGGACCTCGCGGTTCAACCGCGCCGTATCCGGTCTGCTGCCGCTGAAGGTCCGCGACTTCTATCTCGACACTGTCGGCGTCTACCACTCGATGGACGAGTTCACCGGTCGCAAGCGGTAGCGCGGGGAAGCGCCGGTCCGCCGCCGTTCAGTGGTGCCAGGGCAGCGTGACCGGCTCGGCCGCACGGCGGCCCGCGATCAGCTCGGGCAGTAGCGCGGCCGGCCCGAGCGGGTAGATCGTCTCGCTGGTGGCCGACAACTCGTCGAACGCCCACCGGCGGCGGCGGACTCGCCTAGGGTCGACAGGGCTCGCCCGATGACCCGAAGGGAACCATGAACTCGACGAAGTGGCGCATCACAGCACTGGCCGGCACCGGCGCGGCGGTCCTGGCCGCGCTGGCGGTACCGGCGACGACCAGCTCCGCCCAGCCACCGGTGTGCGCTGCCGAGACCCTGAACCTGAACATCCTGCAATTCGACGCTCCGGTCCCGGGCCAGAACCAGCTGACGGTGGTGCTGACCAACAAGTCGGCGCAAAGCTGTGCGGTGCATGGCTTTCCGGAGGCGGAGCTGGTGGGCCCGGAGGATCCGGCCTTCGGCTCCACCTACCAGCTGCCCCGGCAGCAGGCCGACTTCGCGCCGGTGACCGTCGAGCCCGGCTCCGCGGTGCGCAGCGAGCTGACCTATCTGTCGGGCGGTCCGGATGGCTGGGTCCCGGCCACCCTCGTCGTCACCCCGCCGGACACCACCACCCCGCTGCGGGTCCCGTGGCCGGCCGGCGCGAGCGTGCAGCGCCAGGACGCGGCCACCCACCCCGGTACTTTCATCGGACCCCTGCGGCCCATCTGACCGTCGGCCGCGGGGACCGAGTCCCGCACACCGGAGGGTTCCGGGGGATGTCGGGGCCGGTCGATAGGCTTGTCGGGTGGCAGATCCAGCGACCTACCGGCCGGCGCCGGGCACCATTCCGCTCGAACCCGGCGTCTACAAGTTCCGGGACGGGTTCGGGCAGGTCATCTACGTCGGCAAGGCCAAGAGTCTGCGCAGCCGGCTGAACTCCTACTTCGCCGATATCGCCGCGCTGCACCCGCGCACCCGCCAGATGGTGACCACCGCCGCCAGCGTGGAATGGACGGTCGTCACCACCGAGGTGGAAGCCCTTCAGCTGGAATACAACTGGATCAAGGAGTTCGACCCGCGGTTCAACGTCCGCTACCGCGACGACAAGACCTACCCGATGCTCGCGGTGAGCATGTACGAGGAGTATCCGCGAGTGTTCGTCTACCGCGGCGCGCGGAAGAAGGGCGTCCGGTACTTCGGCCCGTACGCCCACGCGTGGGCCATCCGCGAGACGGTCGACCTGCTGCTGCGCGTGTTCCCGGTGCGCACCTGCTCCGCCGGGGTGTTCAAACGGCATCGGCAGATCGGCCGTCCGTGCCTGCTCGGTTATATCGACAAGTGTTCCGCGCCGTGCATCTCCCGGGTCAGCGCCGACGAGCACCGCCGCATCGCCGAGGACTTCTGCGACTTCCTCTCCGGCAAGACCGACCGGATGGTGCGCGACCTCAAACGCCAGATGCAGGCCGCCGCCGAGGATCTGGACTTCGAGACCGCCGCCCGCCTGCGCGATGACGTGCAGGCGCTGGAGCGCGCGCTGGAGAAGCAGGCGGTGGTGCTCGGCACCGGCACCGACGCCGACGTGGTCGCCTTCGCCACCGACGAACTCGAGGCCGCGGTCCAGATCTTCCACGTCCGCGACGGCCGGGTGCGCGGCCAGCGCGGCTGGGTGGTCGACAAATCCGGTGACGCCGTCGACGCCGTCGACCCGGGCGGCGAGCTGCCCGCGCTGGTCGAGCAGTTCCTCACCCAGTTCTACGGTGAACAGGCGGCCTTCGCCGAGCACACCGACACCGAGACGCCCGCCGCGGTGGTGCCGCGCGAGGTGCTGGTGCCCACCCTGCCCGGCGACACCGAGCAGATTCAGGGCTGGCTGGCGGAACTGCGCGGCTCCGGAGTGCAGCTGCGAGTGCCGCAGCGCGGCGACAAAAAGGCGCTGATGGAGACCGTGCAGCGCAATGCCGCCGAGGCCCTGGCCCAGCACAAACTCAAGCGTGCCGGTGATCTGACCGCGAGATCGGCTGCGCTGCAAGGCATTCAGGACGCACTGGATCTCGACAGCGCCCCGCTGCGCATCGAGTGCGTGGACATCAGCCACGTGCAGGGCACCGATGTGGTGGCCTCGCTGGTGGTGTTCGAGGACGGACTCCCGCGCAAGTCCGAGTACCGCCACTACGCGATCAAGGAGGCGGCGGGGGAGGGCCGCTCCGACGACGTGGGCAGCATCGCCGAGGTGACCCGGCGGCGGTTCTACCGGCTGCGCCGCGACCTGGAGGCCATGGAGGCCGCCGACCTCCGCTCCGGTCCGGTACCCGCCCCGGAGGTGGCCCCGCTCCTGGATACCGGCGACGACGCGGAACCGAACATCCCGCCGGGCATCGACCCGAAGACGGGCAAGCCCCGCAAATTCTCCTACCCGCCGAATCTCTACGTCGTCGACGGCGGCTTGCCGCAGGTGAACGCGGCCGCCGAGGTGCTCGACGAACTCGGCATCACCGACGTCGCGGTGATCGGCCTGGCCAAACGCCTCGAGGAGGTGTGGGTGCCGGGCGAGCCCGACCCGGTGATCATGCCCCGCACCAGCGAGTCGCTGTATCTGCTGCAGCGGGTCCGCGACGAGGCGCACCGCTTCGCCATCACCTTCCACCGCAGCAAGCGCTCGCGCCGGATGACGGCGTCGGCGCTGGATTCGGTGCGCGGCCTCGGCGCGTCCCGGCGCACCGCGCTGGTCATGCACTTCGGGTCCGTGGCCCGATTGAAGGAGGCTACGGTGGAGGAGATCACGGAGGTCCCGGGTATCGGGGTGGCGACGGCGAAGGCCGTGCTGGCGGCCCTGAACGCGAGCGAGGCGAACGGCGGATGACGGCGCCCGGCGGTGTTACCGGTTGATGGAAACGGTCACGGCTCGGTTTCCTGCCGCGTGTCGGACGACGCGCCCGGGCGCAGGACAGGAAGATCGCATGACAGGCAGACACGGATCCGGTAGGACATGACCAGCGTCGAATCGAACAGCAGCGCGGCGACCCCGTCGTCCGTGCCCGCGCGCCCGCAGCCCGGCGATACCGAGGCGCGGCCCGGCCACGGCGCGCGTGTCGAGGTCGTCATCGTCACCGGGCTGTCCGGCGCGGGCCGGGGCACGGCGGCGCGGGTGCTCGAGGATCTGGGCTGGTACGTCGCCGACAACCTGCCGCCGGAGCTGATCGGGCGGATGGTCGAGCTCGGCGCCTCCGCCGATCCGCCGATCCGCAAGCTGGCCCTGGTGATGGATGTGCGCAGCCGCTTCTTCACCGGCGATCTGTCGGGCGTGACCGAACAGCTGCGCGGCGCGGGCGTGCGCACCCGGGTGCTTTTCCTGGAAGCGTCCGACGACGTGCTGATCCGCCGGTTCGGTTTCGCCCGCCGCCGCCATCCGCTACAGAGCGAGAGCGCCGACGGCACCCTCACCGCGGGCATCGCCGCCGAGCGCAATCGGCTGTCGAAGGTGAAGACCGCCGCCGACCTGGTTATCGACACCACGGCGCTATCCGTGCACCAGTTACACCGGCACCTCGAGGAGGCCTACGGGGGCGGCGCGCCCGCCGCCCTGCAGATCACAATCCAGTCGTTCGGTTTCAAGTACGGAGTACCGCTGGACGCCGACATGGTGTTTGATTTGCGTTTCCTACCCAATCCGCATTGGGTACCGGAGTTACGCGAACACACTGGACAGGACTCGGTGGTCAGCGAGTACGTGTTGTCCCGCCCGGGTGCGGAGGACTACCTGCGGACCTGTTGCCACCTGATCGATCTGACGACCAACGGGTACCGCCAAGAGGGGAAGCGTTACATGACCGTGGCAGTGGGCTGCACCGGCGGCAAGCACCGCAGCGTGGCGATAGCGGAGGCACTGGGCGAGCTACTCCGGAGCAGAGAACCCGACCGCAACGACGTCGTCCGGGTGGTCCATCGGGATCTGGGGCGCGAATGACCGATAGCGAAACCACCGCGGCCGACTCCGATACCGGTCCTGCGGCGGACAGCCGCGAGCCCGAACCCGCTCTCGTCGCGCTCGGCGGCGGGCACGGGCTCTACGCGACCCTGACCGCGGCCCGCCGCCTCACCCGCACCATCACCGCCGTGGTCACCGTGGCCGACGACGGCGGCTCCTCCGGCCGGCTGCGCGCCGAACTCGGCATGCTGCCGCCGGGCGATCTGCGCATGGCGCTCGCCGCGCTGGCCGAGGACACCGAGGGCGTGTGGGCCCGCGCGGTGCAGCACCGCTTCGGCGGTACCGGCGCGCTGGCGGGCCATTCGGTCGGCAATCTGATCGTGGCCGGCCTGACGGAGGTGCTGGGCGACCCCGTCGCGGCCCTCGACGAGGTGGGCCGGATCCTGCGTACCAGCGGCCGGGTGCTCCCGATGTCGCCGACCGCGCTGACCATCGAGGCCGACGTGTCGGGCCTGGAGGCCGATCCGCGCGTGAGCCGCTGCATCCGCGGCCAGGTCGCGGTGGCGACCACGCCGGGCAAGGTGCGCCGCGTCCGCCTGATCCCGTCCGACCCGCCCGCGAGCCCGGAGGCCACCTCCGCCATCGAGCACGCCGATGTGGTGGTGCTCGGTCCCGGATCCTGGTTCACCAGCGTCATTCCGCATGTGCTGGTGCCCGAATTGCGTGCGGCGCTGGTACATACCAGGGCACGAAAAGTGCTGGTACTCAACCTCGCTGCCGAGCCCGGGGAGACGGCCGGATTCTCCGCCGAACGGCACCTGCATGTATTGTCCCAGCACGCACCGGATTTCGCGGTCGAGGATGTGGTGGTGGATTCCGGCTCCGTACCGGAGGGTAGAGAACGCGAACATGTGGCAAGAGCTGCCGAACAGCTGCGTGCGCGGGTAACCTTCGCTGATGTCGCCGAGGCGGGGACGGACCGGCACCACCCTGGAAAGCTAGCCGCCGCACTGGATCAGGTGATCCGGCAACCTCGGCCGGAATCAGCAAGGCTTCGAGTCGAAGGACGGCACATGGGCCAGCAGGTGCGGTCCGCGTTGGGTGGAAAGGAGCGGGTCTCGTGGCGATGACAGCCGAGGTCAAGGACGAGCTTAGCCGTCTGTCGGTCTCGCAGGTGAGCTCACGCAAGGCGGAACTGTCCGCGCTACTCCGGTTCGCCGGCGGCCTGCACATCGTCGGCGGCAGAGTGATCGTCGAGGCCGAGGTGGACATGGGATCCATCGCGCGCCGGCTGCGCCGGGAGATCTTCGAGCTGTACGGCTACGGCTCCGATGTGCACGTGCTCGGCGCCGGAGGTTTGCGCAAGACCTCCCGGTACGTCGTGCGGGTGTCGAAGGAGGGCGAGGCGCTCGCCCGGCAGACCGGCCTGCTGGATGTGCGCGGCCGTCCGGTGCGCGGGCTACCGGCCCAGGTGGTCGGCGGCAGCATCGGTGACGCGGAGGCCGCCTGGCGGGGCGCCTTTCTCGCGCACGGCTCGCTCACCGAGCCCGGTCGCTCGTCGGCGCTGGAAGTGAGCTGCCCGGGTCCGGAGGCCGCGCTGGCGCTCGTCGGCGCGGCGCGGCGGATGGGCATTTCGGCCAAGGCGCGCGAGGTGCGCGGCACCGATCGCGTCGTGGTGCGCGACGGCGAGGCGATCGGCGCGCTGCTGACCCGGATGGGCGCCCAGGACACGCGGCTCACCTGGGAGGAGCGGCGGATGCGCCGCGAGGTCCGGGCGACGGCCAACCGCCTGGCCAATTTCGACGACGCCAACCTGCGTCGGTCGGCGCGTGCCGCGGTGGCCGCCGCGGCCCGGGTGGAGCGCGCGCTGGAAATCCTCGGCGACGACGTGCCCGACCATCTCGCCGCGGCCGGGCGGCTGCGCGTGCAGCACCGCCAGGCGTCGCTGGAGGAACTGGGCCAGCTGGCCGACCCGCCGATGACGAAAGATGCGGTGGCAGGCCGCATTCGGCGCCTGCTGTCGATGGCCGACCGGCGCGCCAAGGAACTGGGCATCCCCGATACCGAGTCCGCGGTCACGGCCGAACTGCTCGAAGACGCGTGAGCCGAGCGGGGCCGGGGGATAGACCCGGCCCC
>NZ_JARWOP010000315.1 GCF_029868745.1 Nocardia wallacei
TCTTCGAGGTCGAGGCTGTGGATCCGGAGTGGACGTCGATTCCTTACGGTCGTCCGTTGCGTAATCAGTGTTTTCGGGTGGTGGACGAGTCCGGCGGAGATCGGCCCGATTGGGTGCCGGGGGAGTTGTTGATCGGTGGCGAGGGAGTGGCCCGCGGCTATCGAGGCGAGCCCGGCCTCACCGCGGCCGCCTTCTCCGAGGACGCCGGTATCCGCTGGTACCGCACCGGGGATCTGGGCAGATATCGCCCGGACGGCATTCTCGAATTCCTCGGCCGCGCCGACCGCCAGGTGAAGATTCGCGGGCACCGGGTGGAACTCGGCGAGATCGAGCAGGCGATCAGCGCACACCCTGAAGTCCGTCGGGCGATCGCGCTCGCGGTGGGTGAGCGTGCGGGGGGACGGCTCGTCGCGTTCGTGGAATCCGCTGTGCCCGAGGACCTCCCGCGCTTCCTCGCCGACCGCCTGCCCGCCGCCTGGCTACCCGAGTTGATCCCGCTGCTCGACCCGCCGCTGACCGGCAACGGGAAGATCGATCACGCCGCGCTGATACGGCGAGCCGAAACGGCCTTCGCCACAGCCGTTTCCGAGCAGGCAGAGCCGATACGCCCGGGCCTGGAAACTCGGATAGCCGAGGTATGGGTGGACCTCGTCGGGGCCCCGCCGGCCGACCGGCACACTAGTTTATTCGGCGCGGGCGGCGATTCGCTGTCGGCCACCCGACTCGTGAGCCGCCTCGGCCGGGAACTCGGCCTCACCGTGAGCCTCCGCGAATTCTTCGCCGCCCCGACCGTCGCCGGGCTCACCCACAACCAACCACAAACCGGTATCGACCTCGAAGAAGGTGTTCTGTGAACGTCCCCGACCTGGTAACCGACCTACGACAGCGCGGAGTTCATCTCTGGGTCGACGGCGCGCAGCTGCGGTTCCGCGCCCCTCAGGGCGTGCTGACCACCGAACACCGGGACCAGTTGGTGGCGCACAAGCCCGCCGTCCTGGAATACCTCGCCCAGGACCAGTCGGTGATCGACGTGTCCGCCGACACCGCCGCCGCGCACGAACCGTTCCCGCTCACACCGGTGCAGTCGGCGTACCTGATCGGACGCGACCCCACCTACCCGTTCGGGGGCGTGGCGTGCGCGAGCTACCTCGAAATCGCCTATGCCGGTGTAGATCCGGAGAATGTGGAACAGGCGTGGAACGCCCTCGTGCGCCGCCACGACATGCTCCGGGCGACCGTGCACGGCGACGGCTACCAGCAGGTCGCCGCCACCGTGCCGCAATACCGGATCCCGGTGACGGACGCCCGCGGCGCGGACCAGGCCACCGTCGATACCCTGCGTGACCGGCAACGAGACGAGATGCTGGGCCCGGCCACCGCCCCGGACACCTGGCCCCTGTTCGCCCTGCGCCTCACCCGCACAGACACCGCGTGCATTCTCCACCTGCTGGTGGAACTGCTGGTGGTCGACGCCGCGAGCGTGCAACTGCTGCTGGCCGAACTCGATGAACTCGTCCACGCGGCCGGGGACGAAGCGGCACTGCGGCCCGCCCCGGAGATCGGCTTCCGCGATTACATCCTCGGTGTGCAGCAGCTGCGCAACGGATCTCGATACCAGCGGGACCGCGCCTATTGGCAGCAGCGGATCGAAACCCTGCCCGCCGCACCGGAATTGCCCACGCGGGCCACCGACGACGGCGCGGGCGCCGAGCCCGGTTTCGACCGGTTACATCAATGGCTGCCCGAATCCGTCCTGGTCGGCCTGGCCCGCAATGCGACACCGCACGACCTCACCCCGTCCGGCGCGGTACTCGCCGCCTACGCCGAGGTCATCGGGCGCTGGAGCCGGAAGCGGCAGTTCACGCTGAATCTGCCGGTGTTCAACCGCCTGCCCGCCCACCCCGAAATCGGTGCGGTGCTGGGCGATTTCACCTCCGTCAACCTGCTCGGCGTCGACCTCGACGAGCAGGACACCTTCGTCGGCCGGGCCCGCGGCATCGCCGCCCGGCTGTTCACCGATCTCGATCATCGATTGTTCGACGGCGTCGAGGTGCTCAGCGAACTGACCCGCCGCGCGGGCAACCCGGTACTCATGCCCGTGGTGTTCACCAGCACCCTCGGCGCCGACGACGCCGGCGCGCGCGCCCGCCGCGGCCGGATCCTGCGCGGCCTCACCCGCACGCCGCAGGTATGGCTCGACTGCCAGGTGACGCCGTACGACGACGGCCTGATGATCGCCTGGGACGTGCGCCGCGACGTGCTGGCCGGGGACACGGCGGCCGAGGCCTTCGCCGCGTTCACCGATCTCGTCACCCGGCTGGCCACCGACCCCGAGGCCTGGACCGAGCAGTACCCGGTCCCGCTGCCGTCCGCTCAGCGCGGCCGCCGCGACGCCTACAACGACACCGCCGCCGCGGTGCGGCCGCGCCTGCTGCACGAGCGGGTTCTCGATCGGGCCGACACGGACCCGGACGCACCCGCGGTATTCCACCGCGACGACGCGATGAGCTTCGCCGAATTGCGCCGCCGCGCAGCGGCTTCCGCCGCCGCCCTCCGTGCGGCCGGTGTGCGGCGCGGCGACCGGGTCGCCGTCCTGATGGAGAAGGGACCCGAACAAGTCGTGGCCGTGCTCGCGGCCCTGCTGGCCGGCGCGGCCTATGTCCCGATCGAGGTGAGTCAGCCGACGGCGCGCAGGGAGCGGATCATCGACCGCGCCGGCGTCGCGGTCGTGCTCACGCAGTCCTGGCTGCGCGACGCGGGTGAGATCCCCGCGACCGTGCGACCGGTCGCCGTCGACCTGCTGCCGGGCATCGACACCGTGCCCGAACTCACCGGTGATCCGGACGATCCGGCGTACGTCATCTACACCTCAGGTTCCACCGGCGAACCGAAGGGCGTCGTCACCACCCACCGTGCGGCGGCAAACACCCTCGACGACATCAACGAGCGCTTCGGCGTCGCATCCGGCGATCGAGTACTCGGGCTGGCGAGCCTGGCCTTCGACCTCTCGGTGTGGGACATCTTCGGTGTGCTCGCGGCCGGCGGCGCCGTGGTGCTCCCCGAGCAGGACCGCGCGACGGATCCGTCGCATTGGCTGGAGCTGGTGCGACGGCATGCGGTCACCCTCTGGAACAGTGTGCCCGGGCAACTGCAGATGCTGCTCGATGTCCTCGGTGCCACGTCCGGCGCCGACTCGCTGCGCCTGGTCCTGCTGTCCGGCGACTGGATTCCGCTGGACCTGCCCGACCGGATGCGCGCGAACCATCCGGATTTGCAGGTGGTGGGCCTGGGCGGGGCCACCGAGGCCGCCATCTGGTCGATCCACCACCCGGTGGGGAATATCGATCCGCAGTGGCGCAGCATCCCCTACGGCACCCCGTTGCGCAACCAGACCATGCACGTGCTGGACGACGCGCTGCAGGACTGTCCCGAACACGTCACCGGCGAGATCTACATCGGCGGAATCGGCCTGGCCGAGGGATATCTGGGCGACGACGAGCTGACGGCCCAGCGCTTCCTCCGCCATCCGCGCACCGGCGACCGCCTGTACCGCACGGGCGACCTCGGCCGGTTCCACCCGGACGGACGGCTCGAATTCCTCGGCCGCGAAGACACTCAGGTCAAGATTCGCGGCCACCGCGTCGAATTGGGCGAGGTCGAATCGGCGCTGCGCCGCCATCCCGCGGTGGCCGACGCCGCGGTGGTGGTCAACGGGCAGGGACCCGGCGCGCGGCTGCTCGGCTTCGCCGAGATCGCGGCCGACGGCTCCGGTGACCACGGTCTCGGCGAGGCGGCCGCGAGCGATGTGCTCGCCACCGCCGAGCACGCCGCCGCCGCGGCGCACCAGGAAATCGACGGCGAAGCGTTCGTCGCGCTGATGCGAGCGGTCGACGAGATGGCCATGCTGTCCATCGCCGCCCAGCTCCGCGCCGGTGGCCTGTTCGACGATCGCGAACGCGCGCACGACATCACCGAGATCGCCACTGCCACCGGTGTTTCCGAACGCCAGCACGGACTGCTGAAACGCTGGCTGGCCGCCTTGGCGGACGGGGGAGCGGTGGTGCACGATCCGGAAACCGGCCGCTACAGCGACCTGATCGCGGCCGGTCCGCGCGCGGTCGAGGCGGCCTGGCGGCGGATCGACGAGTTGGAGGAGATCGTCGGTTACGGCAGCGAGACCCTGTCCTATATCCGGGCCTGCAGCAGCCGCCTGGACGACCTGTTGCGCGGCGCTCTCGACGTGCGGGAGTTGTTGTTCCCCGCTGGGAAACCCGGTGCGGCGCATGCCGTTTACCGGACGAATCTGGTGGCGCGCAGCGCGCATCGCATCGTGATCGACACCGTGCGGGAGGTGGCCCGGCGGTCGCCGCAGCGGTTGCGGATGCTCGAGGTCGGCGCGGGCATCGCGGGCACGAGCACCGACCTGATCCCGGCGCTGGCCGAGTTCGAGCCGGACTACCACTTCACCGACGTGTCGGAATACTTCCTCGGCGAGGCTCGCAAGAAATTCGCGGACTTTCCCTGGGTGCGCTACGGGCGCTTCGACATCAACACCGACGCGCTCGCACAGGGCTTGCGGCCCAACTCGGTCGATCTCATCCTGTGCGCGAATGTGCTGCACAATTCCCGCAATGCCGACGAGGTGCTGGCGCGGCTGCGCGACTTGCTCGCGCCGGGTGGCTGGCTGGTCTTCCTCGAACCCACCCGGCAGCACAATTACGCGCTGCTGGTATCGATGGAGTTCGAATTCTTCAGCGAACTCACCGCTTTCACCGATGTGCGCGCGGGCACCGGGCAGGCGTTCTTCACCCGTGACCAATGGTTGCGGCAACTCGGCGACGCGGGCGCCGATCACGTGCGCGTCCTGCCCGCCGAGAACGAGCCGCTGGCGGCCTCCGGCCAGGGCGTCTTCATCGCCCGGTTCAAGGGCGAACGACGCTCGGTGACCGAACAGCAGCTCACCGAGCATGTGTCGGCACTGCTGCCCGACCATATGGTGCCCGGCGAAATGAGTCTGCTCGACGCGCTGCCGCGCTCGGCGAACGGCAAACTGGACCGCAAGGCCTTGGCCGCGCGCGCCGCCGCGGTCCCGGCCGCCGCCGCGGACTCGTCCTTCGTGCCGCCCGCCGACGAGATCGAACAGCGGATCGCGCAATTGTGGCAGGAAATGCTCGGCGTTCCGCGGGTCGGCCGCGACCAGAATTTCTATGCCCTGGGCGGTGATTCGCTACTGCTGTCGCAGATGGTCGGGCGACTGCGGGAACGGGTGCCCGAGGTCGCCGATATCGAGTGGCAGGAACTGCTGCGCGATATGCTGCGCAACCCCACCGTCGCCGCGCTCGCCGCCCGCCGCCACCGCGCCGACACCGCCGCGACACCGGCGGCCCGGCAGACGGCGGTGCGGTCGCTGGGCGGCGCGTCCGGGCACAGCAGTGGCGCCTGGGTGCTCGTGCACGGTGGCACCGGGACGCTGGCGCCCTACAACGCGCTGCTCCCGTACCTGCGCTCGGCGCACCCCGGGCCGCTGCTCGGCCTCGAGGTAGCCGACCCGGAGCAGTACCTGAATCTTCCGGCGGACACCGTGATCGCCAGGCAGGCAGCGGATTACGCGACGGAGCTGCTCGAGCACGACCGCCGCTTCCGGATCATCGGGTACTCGGTCGGTGGCCTGCTCGCCGCCGAGATCGCGCGCACCCTCACCGAGGCCGGCGCGACGGTGGACGAACTCACCGTGATCGGCTCCTATCAGCCGCCCGCGGTGCACGACGAGCTGCTGATCGAGTACATCTTCGCCCAATCCATCGGCGTCGACCCGGCCGCGGCGGGATTCCCTTCCGACACAGCGGCATTCGACACCGCGCTGCGCACGATCCTCGCCCGCACCCCCGCACGGGTGCCCGCCGGCGCACTGACGGAGCTGAACGGCGACTCGGCCCCGCTGGCGGCGAAACTCCGGGAACTGGCCGCCGTGTCGCGAGCCGACCGGCTCGCCGCCCTGCACGCCGCCGCCACCGGCGGGACCGGCCCGTACCACGCGGCCGGGCTCGCCCTGGACGAATTCCGCGGGCACTTCGAGATTTTCGCCCACAATCTACGAGCCATGGGCGCCCACCGCGCGGAACCCTATTTCGGTCCGATCCGCGTGCTGCGCAACAGTGATTCGGCGACACTGCTGGGCACTCGCGCGGAGGTGGACGGCTTCTGGTCCCAGATCGCTCTCGGCACACTCGTCCTCGAGGACATCCCCGGCGACCACCTCACCACCATGGCCGCTCCCCATGCCGCCGCTCTCGCCACCCGAATCACCGCACCCCTCCAACCCTCCGGCTCCACCCCGTGATCGCGCCGTGCAACGAAGGAAGTACGCAGCGGCCCTGGTCGCGTCAGCGTCGAGTGTCGGTGGAGGGAGTCGTGTTCGAGCGGCGCGCGGCAGCGACGGGTGCAGGGCCGTCGGTCGCGGTGGAGCTGAACGTTGGTGGCGGAGTCGTGACCGAGCCCGGCGAGGAGGCCGTGGGTGCCGCATCGCCGTTCACGGCCGAGCCGAGTGTTTGTGAGGCGGAGTCGTGACCGAGCGGAGCGGGAAAGCGATGAGCGCCGCATCGGCGGCGGAAACGGTTGTGGGGGAGGAGGAGTCGTGACTGTGGCGGTGCTCGGGGCGACGGGGGTGGTCGGGCGGGCGGCGGTGCGGATGCTTGCCCGGCTCGGTATCGGCGGGCTGCGGGTCGGTGCGCGGGATGTGGCGCGGGCCGAGCGCGCCGCGCTGCCGCCCGGGACCGAGGTGCGGCGGGTGGACGCCGACGACCCGGAGTCGCTGGCGGAGTTCTGCGCGGGAACGAGGCTGGTGCTCAACTGCGCGGGGCCGTCGTATCTGTTGCTGGATCGGGTTGCGCGGGCGGCACTGTCGGCGGGCAGCGACTACGTCGATGTCTCGGGGGACGGCCCCACTTATCGGCTGCTCGCGGGGTCGCCGTTGTCGACCGGCGGGCGGACCGCCGTGCTGTCCGCCGGTATGCTGCCCGGCCTCGCCAATGTCGTCCCCAGGGTGCTGGCCGCGGATCTCACCGGGGCTCGGCTGGTCGTCTACGCGGGCGGTATCGAGCCGTTCGCGGCGGCGTCGGCGGGGGATCTCGCCCTGTCCCTCGACAGCTCCGACGCCGCCGATGGGCACTGGTACGGCGAGACCCTGGCCGCGTGGTCGGGTGGCGGCCGGCGGCGCAACGCCCTGTCGGTCCGCGAGGACGTCGAAATCGCCGGGTTCCCCGGCCGGGTGACCACGATGCCGTTCCTGACCGCCGACGCCGAGCGGCTGGCCCGCTCGGCTGGCCTCCGAGAACTGCACTGGCACAACGTCTTCGTGGGCAGCGCGCTGCGCCTGACGCTCACCCGGCTGCGTGGCAGGGTCCCCCGCGACGCCGCGGCGCTGACTCCGATCGTCGAGGAGATCCGTGCGGCGGCCGAACTCGATCTGGCCGGGCTGGACCCGTTCTACCTGATGGCGTTCACCGTCTCCCGCCCGGATCGCACCGACACCGCCGTGCTGCGCGCCCCGAGCAGTTTCGAGTTGACCGCCGCCACCGCCGCGTACACGGTCGACGCCGTGCTGTCCGGGACCGTGGCTCCCGGCCTGCACTACGCCGACGACGTCCTCGACCCCCGCGGTCTGCTCGACGGAGTAGCCGCCCTCGGCGCGCTACCCATCCGGCAGATCCATGCTCATGCCCACGACGAACCGATGGAGACAGGGAGCCTGTGAACGACTCGCCACACCCGCGACGTCCCGCTTCACCGCCCGCGAAACCGAAAGTCATCGTGTGCGGTACGTCGTTCGGGCGCGTGTATCTGCAAGCGGTGCACCAGGATCCGGAGGTGGAGCTGGCGGGCGTCGTCTCGCGCGGTAGCGCCGCTTCGGCGGAGTACGCGAAAGCCTATGGGGTACCGCACTTTATCGGCGTCGAGCAGGTGCCCGGCGATATCGATATCGCCTGCGTCGCCGTGCGCGCGGGCGCGGCGGGCGGCGACGGCGCGAAGCTGGCCCAGAGCCTGCTGCGCCGGGGAATCCATGTGCTGCAAGAGCACCTGCTGCACCCCGACGAACTCACCGACTGCCTGCGCACCGCTCGCGAACACGACGTCTGCTACCGGCTCAACTCGTTCTACCCGCACCTGCGCCCGGTCCAGCTGTTCCTGCACGCGGCTGGGATCCTCCGGGAGCGGCAGCGGCCGTTGCACGTGGACGCTACGGCCGGTAGCCAGGTGGTCTATTCGCTGCTCGACATCATCGGCCGGGCCGTCGGCCGATTGCGGCCCTGGGCGATCGGTGACCCGGCCGCCCTGCCGCCGGAACTGGCCGCACTGGCGGATCCGCCGATGCCCTACACCCCTCTGACCGCGGTGATCGGGGGCGTCCCGGTGTCGTTGCGAGTGCAGAACCAGATTCATCCGGCCGACCCGGACAATCACGCGCTGCTGCTGCACCGGCTGGCGATCGCCTTCGACAGCGGGGTGCTGACCCTCGCCGACACCCACGGCCCGGTGCTGTGGAGTCCGCGCCTGCACACCGACCGCGACGAGACCGGGCGATTGCGTATGGCCGGACCCGGTACCGAACGCCTGGCGGTGCCCAGCACCGAGACGCTGGATTCGGCTGCGGCACCGACGTTCCGGGCCGTCTTCGACGAACTCTGGCCGCACAGTGTGCGTGTCGCGCTGGCACAGTTGCGGGCCGATATCGCCGACCCGAGCCGATCCGTCGGCGCGGCGCAGTGGGCGGTGACCGTCACCGCCCTCTGGCAACGACTCACGACCGTCCTCGGCCAGCCCGAACTGATCCGGCCCCCGTCGCCCGCACCGGTGCCGCTGCCGGAGTTGCTCGCCGCCCGGCCCTTACGGACCGGAGACCTCCTGTGACCCTCCCACCCCGCGAATCGACCGACCTGCAGGCCTTTTCGGCGGATCCGTACACGACGATGCAGCGTCTGTACCTGGAGAACGGCGCGATCTCGCAACTCGGCACGGGCCCGATGCGCTTCTGGCTCACCCTCGGCGCCGAGGCGTGCGAGTTCATTCTCGCGAACAATCACCTGTTCAGCTGGGAACAGGCTTTCGCGGCGCTGGCTCCGCTGACCGGGCCCGCCGCCCTGCTGGTCAACGACGGCGACCGGCATCGTCGGCTACGCCGGTTGGTCACACCGGCTTTCACCGTCCGCCGGGTCGCCGATCATCTCGAGACGGTCACCCGCCACATCGAGACGGCCATGGCGGGATGGGCCCGGGGCGAGGTCATCGACGTCTACGTCCCGCTGCGCCGGGCGCTGCGGCTGGCGACCCTGGAGAGCCTGTTCGGCGCGGCCGCCATGGACCGCTCCGAGGGTCTGGACGACTGGTTGCACGACATCCACCGCGCCATCGACACCGATGTGCTCGGCGGCGCCATCGAACGCGGCTCCGGGTCACCCGTCTGGCGCCGGGCGCTCCTCGCCCGCTCCTCGGTTCACCGCTGGGTCGTCGCCGAGATCGAGCGGCGGGATCGGTCCGAGCCCGGTAGCGACGTCCTCGGCGTGCTGCTGCGCGGGGTAGACGGTGACCGGCTCACGGTCGACGAGATCACCGACCAGCTGGTCAGCCTGCTCGAGGCGGGCGCCGAAACGACTGCGGCGCAACTGTCCTGGATGCTCTACTGCACGATGCGCGAGCGCGCGTTGTGGGCGGATATCCCTGCGGTGGTGTCGAATCCGGCCGCGCTGGACCGCGTCGTGTCCGAGACCATGCGGCTCTATCCGGCCACGGCCGTCATCTCACGCAAGGTCGCCACCGAGTTCACGCTGGCCGGGCAGCGGTTCTGTCCCGGAGACCTGTTGCTGTTCAGCCCTTTTCACACCCACCGCCTGCCCTCGGTGTGGCCCGACCCCGAACGGTTCGATCCCCGGCGATGGGATCCGGGCGCCGAGCACTATCGCCGTCCGGCACCGTACGAATTTCTGCCGTTCGGGGTCGGCACGCATCGTTGCGTCGGTGCGAACTTCGCCGTAATGGCCGTCAAGGCCGCCTTCGCCGCGCTCGTCGGGCGCGTCGACGGCGAACTACTCACAACGGACGCGCGCCCGGCGGGCCTGATCGGAATGCACCCGAGGGACGGCATCACCGTGCGTATCACGGAAAAGTGCTGAGCTGCAAGGGATCATCGCTCACCGGTCGGCACCTGAATCGTGATGGTGGCGGTAGCGACCCGGCGACATGTCGAATTGCTTCTTGAACGCGTGGGAGAAGGCATAGGCGGTGGCGTATCCGGCCTGTTCGGCGATGGCGGACAGGGGATCGGTGATCTCGCGCAGCAACGCGGCGGCCCGCGTCAGGCGCCACCAGCTCAAATATCCCATCGGCGGCCGGCCCACCAGTGTGGCGAACCGGCGGGTCAGGGTGGCGCGGGAGACACCGACCTCGGCCGCGAGCCGCTCGTTGCTCCAGTGCGCGGCCGGATCGGTGTGCAGCGCGCGCAATGCGGAGGCGGTGACGGGATCGGTGAGCGCGGCCGACCAGACACCCGTCCCGCTCTCGGTCATCCACGCGCGGATCATGTAGACCAGCAACAGATCCAGCAGGCTCGGCACGGCGATGCAGGAACCGGCGCGACGCTGGTCGGCTTCCATCGCGAGGAGGTCGATGGCGGCGCGGAGTTCCGGGTGGTCGCCGAGCCGGGCCGGTAGGTGGATGATCGTCGGCAGCTCCGCCACGAGGGGATGCTGCCCGCGGCGGTCGAGTCGATACTTGCCGCACAAGGCCTCGAAACTAACTGTGCTCGAAGCCTTTTCGGCCGCTACTCCCGCGCTCCACTGCTCGAACGGGACGGCCCGCGTCACCGTCGGCGCGTCGGCGAGCACATGCCCGGTTCCGTGCGGCAGCAAGACCGCATCACCGGTTCCCAATGCCACCGGATCACCCTTATCGGGCACCTGACGTCCGGCGCCGACCGCGCGATCTTCGTCGGAGATCTGGTGCACAGCCCGATGCAACTGGTCGACCTGTCGCGGAGCAGTTGCCTGTGCGTGGATCCGCGTCAGGCCGCGGCCACCCGCCGCCGAGTCCTCGAACGCGCTGCCGACCAACGGCAATTGGTGATCCCGGCGCACTTCGCCGGGCCGGGGCGGTGGAAATCCGTCGCGCCGGAACGGATTTCAGGCTCGGCGAGTGGGGGCGCGCAGCACACCGGCCTGTGCGGTGAGTTGCTCGCCGGGCAGGCCGGTCTCCGCGGCCAGGTCGTCGATGCCGAAGGTGTGCCACTCGCTGACGTTCCGGACCACCCTGGCGGGCGCCGCGTCGCCGCTGATCTGCCAGGTCGAAGTGATGCGGATGAGGTCGCCGCCGATCGGCTCGGCCTCGATGGAGCCCTCGTAGGTCAGGTCGCCGATCTGCTCGCGCGCCAATTCCATCCTGGGCATCGCCATGGGACGGGTGACCGGCAGCAGTTCCACCAGCACCGGGGCGCCGGGCGCCAGCCGGGGCAGGACTCGATCCCACAGTGCCCGGCGGTCTTCCGGCCCGATGTGGCCGAGGACGCCGAAAAGCACCAGCGCCGAGATGGTTTCGGGCAGCACCACCGATTCCGCCGATTCCGGCACGATGGTGACCCGGCGCCGCAGGTCCTCGTCGGCGAGCACATCGTGGGTCAGGACCGCCCGCATCGCCGGGGCGGGCTCGCAGGCCAGGATCTTCGCCGACGGAAGCGCCTCGGCGACGATGCGGCAGGTCCGCCCGGTGCCCGCCCCGATGTCGACCACCGGGCCCGCGCCCGGGTCGACCTCGGCCAAGATCTTTCGCAGGGCGGCTTCACCTTCGGCGTGGGCGCGGGGGACCAGGTCGTAGAACTCGGCGACCGGTGAGTAGAAGTCGTCCATGCACATCTCCTGTGGTGTTGCGGTCCAGCGGAACATCTTAATGAAAAAGATTATCATTAAGATTCGCTGGATGCGGAGGTGTCACCGTGAGAGTCATCGCTACCCACCGAAATTTCGGAACTTCCGCGGGGCGACGCTGTGCGGGTTACGGGGCGTGGTGTGCCGCAAACCCGCAGTGGCGGACGAGTTCCGGGTCGCCGAAGACGGTGATGTGGGCGATCGCGCCGGAACCCGTTGTAAGGACGGCGATTCCGAAGGCGGCGTAGGCGCCGGTGTCGTCGCGGTGGTAGGCCGCGGCGGCGGGCTGGCCGTTGACGGCGGTGGGGAGCATGCGCCAGGCGCCGGAGGCGTCGAGCACCTGGGTAGCGAGGTAGGCGACGCAGGTGCGTTTGCCGGAGAACCAGGTTCGCGACGGCGGCATCTCGATCACCGCGTCGCGGTGCAGGATGCGCTCGAGCAGGGTGGCGTCGGCGGTTTCGAAGGCCGTGATGTATTCGTCGAGCAGGGCGCGGCCGCGCGGGTCGGTCGGCTCGCTCCGATGTGCCGCGGCGTGGGCGAGACCGCCGAGGCGGGACCGGGCGCGCTGCAGAGTGCTCTTGACCGCGGCGGTACTGGTGCCGAGCAGGTCGGCGACCTCGGCGGCCGGGAAGTCCAGCACGTCCCGCAGGATCAGGACGGCGCGCTGGCGTCCCGAGAGGTGCTGCAGCGTGGCGATCAGCGCGAGCCGGAGACTGTCGCGGGTGGCGGCCACCGTTGCCGGGTCGTCGGCCGCGGAGGTCACCAGGGTGTCCGGCAGCGGTCCCAGCCACTCGACGCGGTTGTCGCCCGAACGCGGTGTGGCATAAGGGTTCGCGCTCGCGGCATCCAGGCCCGAGGGCAGCACCCGGCGGCCGCGGTGCGCCAGGGCCGTCAGGCACGCGTTGGTGGCGATGCGGTAGAGCCACGTGCGGACCGAGGATCGTGCCTGGAATCCGTCGTAACCGCGCCACGCCCGCAGGTACGTCTCCTGCACCAGGTCCTCGGCGTCCTCGTGCGAGCCGAGCATGCGATAGCAGTACGCCAGCAGCTCGTGCCGGTACGGCTGCGTGAGGTCGGCGAACTCGGCGTTCGGCGTTCGGCGTTCGGTCCTCCGTCTGCACGACGACCTTCCTTTCCGGGACATCGGACTGTAGCGCGGCGGCATACGGAAATTTTTCCGCGTCACCCGATTCCTTTCCCGCCCGGTCCTGGTCCATATCCCCGCAACCCCATACCGGAAGGACCAGCCTCATGACCACCACTACGCCGGACCAGGCGGCCCGCACGCTCATCGACGGCCCGCACGCGGCGATTCTCGCGACCGCCAACGCCGACGGCCGACCGCAATCGTCGGTGATCTTCGTGAAGTACGAGGGCGACGCCATCGTGTTCAGTACCATCGAGGGCCGGTTGAAGACCCGCAACATGCGGCGTGACCCGCGCGTCAGCCTGTTGCTGTACGGCCGGGACAACGGCCGCTACGTCGAGGTCCGCGGCCGTGTCGATATCACCGCCGACCCCGACAAGGTGCTGCTGCACGAGATATACAGCCACTACATGAACGGCGCCACTCCGCCCCCCGAACCGGATGCCGAGCGTCTCATCGTGCGGATCACCCCCGAGCGCTTCTATGTCTGGCCACCCGCGAACGACTAGACCCGCCTGCTCTTTCGACTCGCGCCGGGCGCACCGCGGGCGGCGGTCGAGGTGACCGGTGGCCGGCCCCACCCCCCCCGGCGCCGGGGGGGGGGGCCCCGGCGACCCCCCCCCCCAGCGGGCGAACATATTGGCGCCCGTCACCACCCCGCGCTCGCTCCACTCGGCGCCGGTCTGCGCGGCGATCAGCGTCGGGGTGGCGACCAGTCCCAGCCCGGCACCGACCACGAAGCAGCTCAGCGCCACCTGCCAC
>NZ_JARWOP010000316.1 GCF_029868745.1 Nocardia wallacei
TTGTGCGTGTTTTTGGTGTACGGGGACGGCCCGCGTTGGACGCGGCGCGCGTGGGAACGCCAGTAGGGCGCGAACAGACCCGAGAACGCCGGGACGAAATACACCCCGCCGTTGTCCTCGACCTGCCGGGCCCCCTGTCCATGGGTCCATTCTCACCAATTACTGGGGGGTGGCATGTCGGCTTTCGGGTCGACTCGCCACACTTCTTGCCTGACGGGTGCGGCATTTCGCTCGATGTGGGGCACCGGACGAAGACCAGCCTGCCGGAACCATTGCTTGCGGAAACCCGGCAGCCCGGGTTTGGTACTGCACCTGTGGCGCTCCGGGCTCTCTACCAGAGCAACGTCGAGCACCTCCAGCGCTGACGTCGTGTCGGTGCCGAATGCTAACTCGTATGAATTTCTTGTGCGATCAGCCTGGAGAGCGGTTCGTGGGAGTCGCGGCTCAGGTGTGTTCCGTCATGTCCTGAGCACGCTACTGTGGCCGCGTCCACGAACAGCGCATTACGTTTGTCGGCGACGTTGTGTATTGCCGCGCCGAGTTTGCGTGATTTTTCCACGGAGTCGGCGTTGTATTCAGAACTGTTCTCGGCAAAGCCGGGTTTGGTGGCATCCAGGTGGATAGGGCTTATCAATAGCGTTGTAGGCACTCCACCGGTGCGGGTCCACGCCGTGCGCTCGATGTTGTCGATGTAACCGTCTAGCGCTGTGGCGATTTCCTCTGGTCCTCGATCGAACTTGATCTTGAGATCGTTCGTTCCGAGCATGATTACCACCATATCCAGCGGCGAGTGGCTTCGCAGGCAGGGTTGAAAGTAAATTAGGCCATTGCAATCACTTCGCTCCGGGTCGTTCAAATCAGTGGTGCGACCTCCGAGACCCTCCTCGATAACAGAATAGTCGTTACCCAAGGCATGTTGAAGACGGCCAGTCCAGCGCACATCAACGGGCCACCGCCCACGTCCTTCTGAGCGTTGCCCGAAAGTATTGGAATCACCAAAACATAAGATAGTAGACGCGGACGGATTAACGATCATGCCGTAGTCCTCGTAGGTTAGACGGTTATGCCGAGTTGTTCTGCCACTCCGACGAGTCCATCCAGTCGTTGCGTGTCTCGGCGGGTCAGCAGTTCGTTGGTCAGTGTGCGGGCGAGGGGAATGCGACCGACGAATTCCGGAGCCATCGAGTACGCCCGACGAAGTGTTGCCACAGCTTCTGCATCGTCTCGATTATGGACTTGAGCGTGCGCGACGTTAATCAATCTGCGACTGCGCAGCACAGGCGGAATCCCTGTATCGCCGTCGCTGGCAACAGCAAGTTTGAGAGCTTCACGTGGCTGGCCCGCCGCCATCTCGTTGACAACGCCGAAGCTTGCGGCTGAGGTGCTGTCGAACATGTTGGACGGCTCGGGCCTGCTGACGTAGTCGTCTTCTAATTGCCGCGCGGCTGATTCGCACAAACGTAGATATTGCCGCGCCTGCCGGAAATCTCCTGATAAAGATGCCGCGAATGCGGCGTAGCAAAGAAGTTCTCCCCAAATGGAAATTTGGCGTGGCGTGGCAGTGGAAAGCCGTGGCTCAATTTTGGTGGCCGCGTATTCGGCATGCGCAGTCGCATCCTCGTACATGCCGTTTTTGGTCAGTAGCCAAGAATGCGATCCTTTAATCGCAGCTCGTGTCAGCTCGTCCCCGCTTTCTGCTGCTAGCGCATCTGCCCGAAGAAGCGCCAATGCGGCCAAGTCTTTTCGGTGTACATAGCCCAAAAGGTTCGATGAGGCGTGCAATAGTTGAGCGAGGGAAATATTGACCTGGCGTCGCTGCTCACCTGTGGTCGACTCGGCGGCGTTGTAAGCGCGTGCCAAGATTAGGGGGAGGGTGCGTTCCATTTCATTGAAACGAGCCGAAAAGAATAGATCCCATGTGCGCACCACTGCATCCGAAAGCTCCCGCTGTGTGACTGGTGATGTATCTGGAATGCATCCCATGAGCACTCGCCGCAAGTGAAAAATGCTGCCATCGCGCGAGTCGCTGATCGAGTTGTGCGAAATTTCGCCGCCGCCGGGCTGGAGCGCTACTGTAACGCGATGAAGGTGGTCCGTGGTCTGGATGTACTCCATCGCGGGCGTGCTCTGTGGGCGGAAGGGGCTGAACGCGCTTGCAGTGAGTGACGTGCCGGATTCATTCGCACGGTCAACTTCGGTTGTGCGAGTGCGTCGCGTCGTTTTCTGCTCGGTCTTCGCTCGAGCGCGAAGGGTGATCAATGCGCCGTTTGCGTTGAGAGCAGCGTCGATCGCTGACACGAGTTCTTGTGACGGGAGTGTGGCATCTTGCCACTCGGTCATCGAGACGTACTGGCGTGAATAGCCGATTCTGGACGCCAGTGCACGTTGGCTGTATCCGGCCTCGAGCCGGAGTCGCTTGATTTCGCGCGCCAACTCGTCGGCAACGGTTGCTGGTTGCCGGTCGAGTTCGCTGGTCGGGTTGCTCGTAGGCCCCCTGTTCATGGGGTCCATTCTGACCCATTACACGGGGGTGGGGGGGGGGGGGGGGGGGGGCGGGGGGGCCCACAAGCCAGGAGGGGGTGGGGGGGGGGGGGGTGTAGGGTGCGAGGCGAAGCGAGGCCGGGCAGCGCG
>NZ_JARWOP010000317.1 GCF_029868745.1 Nocardia wallacei
CCAGCTGAACCCGCACAGCCTCGAGTACCTCTTCGACCAGAGCGGCGTCCCCGCCATCGGCGGCCTGCCGACCATCGAACCCGCCCGACCGCTGCGCAGACGCCGCGGTCCGGCCCTCCCGCGCCCGACGATGCAGGCACCCACCGGCGGCGGCAACCCGAAACGCCGCCGCAAGAACCCACCGGAGCCCGAACCTCCCCAGCTACCGGAACGGCCGAGCACACCCCCGCAGAACGGCGAATCCAGCCAACCCACCGAACAACGCGCCCACCAGCTGTCATTCACCGTCCCCGACGACAGCGCAGTCGTCGGGGACCACACCGGCATGCCGGACGCGAAGCAAAGCGGCGGCGCATTCGTAGAGATGCGCGTCGACGACAACGGCACCGACCTCCTACCCACCGGCAAAGCCACCCGGTTCGAATTCCACGAGCCCTTCGGCGACATGCCCGATGGCCCACCGACCACCACGCCGGACGACGGCAACCCGGAGTCGGCTTCCGCTACGCCTCCTGTCCCGACGGCGGCCGCCGCCCCGGCAGTCCAGGCAACGGACCGAATTCCGGCTCCCGACGGCTCAGCACCACCCGGTAGCGACGCCTGGTCGGCCGGTACAACCACCAACACCGCGGCATCTTCGTTTGCGGGTGAAGAGTACGGCATCAGCAAACTTCCCGAGCCCGAACATGTTTCGCCGCGGGGACCGCGGCAACACTCGACGACGCCATGGAGCGGCCACCCGGGCGGCGCCGCGGCGGAGAACAAACCGGAGAGCGGCCGCCGTACGCCGTGGCACAGCATGGAACCGCGGCCGGGCCTCGTTGGGCACGATCCGGGGCCGCATGTCGACCTGAATGCGGCCCCCGCGGTCGCCGCGGGCATCGCCCTCGAACGCGCAAGACGCGGCAAACGCGACTTCCCGGTCATACTCCCCGACATTCACCTGGCCTTCCACCACAACCCCGAAAACAGCCAACCCTGGGACGGCGGCGACCAGGCGGCGCCCCACCCCGCCCAGGACGAAACCCGCACAGCCGCCAACGGTCCCGTGAAGGACGAACCAGCGGCGAGCGCGCCGGCCGCGCCCGGCCCGCGGCACGCGGCGGCCGGCGAGGATGTCCGCTTCGCTCGGATCAAGCAGGCGATTCTCGTCGAGTGCATGACGGGGTCTGCCGCCGTGGCGCTCGCGCTGGGCAGGGCCGTGGCCGCGCGGCCCGACGAAGACTGGCGTCAGGCCCTCGACGCCCTGACACCCGAGGAGCGCCGGGCGTTGACGCGGCCGGGGCCGGCCGCACGGCAACTGCACCACGATGCGATCGGCAAGGTGCTGTCCGCCCTGTCATCGTCCGAACCCACTGTGGCGGTGCCGGATCCGACCGATATCCCGGATCTGCATCCGATCGAGGGATACCGCTACTTCGGCGGCAAGACCGGCCGCGCCCTGACCTATCCCGAAGCAGCCGCGATTATCGACGTGGCCCTACGGAGACTGCCTGCGGCGTTGGAAACGGACTCCGTGACCGTCGACGTCGGCCCATTCCTGGTCCACATCGTCAAATTCGACGACGTCGAGAATTCGCGTGCCTCGATGGAGAACCGCGTCCTCGAGATGCTGGCGCTGCGCGGTGCCGAGGGGATTACCCGCCTCTACTACGTCGGCCACACCTTCGCCATGCCCGGCGGTGGACATGCCATGGTGTCCATCCGCAGCGGAATGCCGCAAGCCGTTCAAATCGCCGACGGGACGGCTCCGCCCGAACATCTTGTCGCCACCGGCGTCCGGCATATTCACACCCAGCTGGGCGGTACCCCGGCCGAGAACCTGGACCCGCGAATGTATTTGCGTGAACTGGTCGCGGCCGAAACTCGTCGTGTCAATCGGTTGTTCCAGGACTTCGGCGATCTCCTCACCGCGCTCGAGGTGCCCGTAGATCCCTTCGCCCCGGTGCGGGACCGGCTGCCGTTCCTCGACCCGGCGCGATTCCGGGTCCTGCTGTGCGAACCGCGTTTCGGGCATCTGCTCATCGCCATGGTCGACGGCCGCCTGGTCGTCTTCGACCGCGAATTCGCCAGGCGGGAATCTCAGCACCACGACCGCCCCGGCCTGATCGATGAGCCCGACCCACCGGGCAGCTACGTCTACGGCGGCGACGCACTCACATTGCTCCTGCAGATTCAGCGCATCACCCACGGTGCCGAACAACTGATTCAGGCCGCGGACGCCGGAACTCTAACCCCGGAACAGGTCGTCTTCACTCGGACGGCGCTACTGCGCGCCTTCGCCACCGCGCGATCGGCCTGGCAGCAGCAAACCGCGCTGCCGCCCGTGCCGGTCACCACGGCGATCGGCGTCTGGCACGGTCTCGGCACCGATATGGACCCGAAACTCCTGCGCACGCTCGATGATCGGACATTGCTCGCTAACCTGGCGGCGGGCTTCCCGGCCCGTGCGACGCTGGCCGAAGCGTTCCGGTCCGCTATCGGGTCCGGCAGCCTGGCCGCACACCAGCAGCTGCCCTCGGCGGCGCAGTTGGCCGAACACTTCGGAATTTCCCCGGCCACAGCGGGTTTCGTCTATGCCAAGCTGAGACGCGAAGGGCTCGTGGTGACTCGCCAAGGCTCCGGCACCGTGGTGGCGGAGAAGCTGCTCACCTCGGAACCCACCGAGGACATGCCCAATTCGGGCTACGCCGTGCGCGGTGTCGTCGACTCGATGAACTTGGCGGAAATGCTGCCGGGCCGGTCGAATGTCGCTGCCCTGGCAGACGGCTTGCGCACCGCCATCCACGCGGGCGACCTGCCGGTCGGATGGAAGCTGCCCGGGGTCAAGGAACTCGCCACCGACCTGGGGGTGTCCGGATCGACTGTTGCCCGCGCCTACCGGCAACTGGCCGGCCAGGGTCACCTCGCCGTCTTCCATGGCGCCGGGACCGTGGTGACGAACCAAAAACCCGCTGCCAACCAATCACCCGCGCCTCAGCCCGCACAATCACCCGCGCCTCAGCAGGCACCTCCCGACGGTGGCGCAGTGGACATGCCCGTGGATCTGGAACGAGCCGACATCACCACGCTGCAGCAGGCCATGGCGTCCGGCGAAATCACCTCGGAGCAGTTGACCTTGGCATATCTGCGCCGGATCCGGGCGTTCAGCCTCAACGGCCCTCGCCTCAACGCCGTCCAAGAGGTGAATCCGGACGCGCTCGATGACGCTGCGCGACTGGACGCAGAGCGCCGCGAAGGTCGCGTGCGCGGGCCACTGCACGGCATTCCGGTGCTGATCAAAGACCTCCTCCACATGAAAGGAACGCCGACGACCGCAGGCGCCCTCGCGCTGCGCGAATCGTTTCCCGACGATGATGCCTTCGTGGTAAAGCGGCTGCGCGACGCCGGCGCGGTCCTTCTCGGCAAGACCAAGCTGACCGAGCTCGCCGGCTTCATCACGACCGACATACCCAACGGATACAGCGCACTCGGCGGGCAGGTGCTCCACCCCTATAACCCTGCGCTGGATCCGCTCGGATCCAGCACCGGATCCGCCGTCGCGGCGGCGGCGGGCCTCGCCACGGTGACCGTGGGAACGGAGACGTTCGGTTCGACCATCAGTCCCGCCGCGTCCAACTCCCTGGTCGGCGTGAAAACGACGGTCGGTTTGGTGAGCCGGACGGGCATGCTGCCGATCGCGTCCACTCAAGATACCGTCGGGCCCATCGCTCGTTCGGTGCGAGACGCGGCGGTGTTGCTCAACGTGCTGGCCGGTCCCGATCCGGAAGACCCGATTACCGCCACGGGCGCGCGGGTCTTCGGAACCGACTACACCGCGGCACTCGCCACAGACGCTTTGCGTGGCAAGCGGATCGGAATCGTCGCCGCCGAGGGGGCCGGGACTCTCCACACCGATTTCGCCGAGGCGCAGGCGGTGATCACCGCCCAGGGAGCCACCTTGGTGCCGGTCGCCATCACTGACCCGACCCTGCCCTCTGTCATCGTCCGTGAGTACAAGCGTGACCTCGATCGGTATTTCGGTCGGCTGCCCGCGGACGCGACCATCACGTCCTTGGACGGTCTGATCCGCTTCAACCTCGCCCATGCCGCCGAGGGTTCGATCGACTACGGGCAGTCACGGCTCATCTCGGCGAACGAGGTCGACCTGGACGATCCGGTGGCCCGAATGTGGTACGAAGCCGATCGTGCGGCCCGCATCTCGGCGACGCGACTACGCATCGACTCACCCCTCGAGGCGAACGACCTGGACGCTCTGCTGTTCATCCACAACGACTCTCATCTGGTCGGACCATGTGCCCAATACCCCTGTGTCACAGTGCCGATCGGGTATGACACGAACACCGGCCAGCCACACGGCATGACCTTTGTGGGCACCGCGTTCTCCGAGGCTTCCCTGCTGGCGTTGGGGTATGCCTACGAGCAAGCGGCTGCGGTGTGGCGCCCGCCGTCCGCAATGAACCCAGCGTTGCGGTACGGACCGGTCCCCGCGGCACCGGAGACGGCACACTCACCAGCCACTCGGACGACCGCGGACACGGCTGCTCCGTCGAGCGCCCCGCCGCCGCGCCGGCCCTCCGCCGTCGCACCCGGTCCCATGGGTTTCGCGGACCCGGACGTGCCGTTCGACGGTCCGCACCGGCCCTGGCATCCCGTTCGCCGGCAGGCGCGGGAACTGGGCATCGATCATATCGATGGTGGGGGCTTCGGTCACGGCACGGGGCAGGGACGGAAACCCGTTGCAGGACAAAGGGAACCGGGCGAGCCCGAGGATCTGGCGCAGCAGCCGAACGCCCGCGAGACGGCCGTGCTCAACTTGGTCTACCAGGGTCTCACCCCCGCCGAGATCGCGGACCGGCTGGGGACCAGCTCGGGCTCGGTGAAGAACCACCAGTCCCGGGCCGCGGCGAAATTCGGGACCGCCGGTGCCATCCCGACCGTTCTCGAAGCGAGGCGGCGGGGATTCATCGAGGTCGGGGATGCGCCGCTCGCGATCGGCACGGTCCGGCTCTCCGAAGACCAGCGAGAGCTCTTGGGATTCATGGCACAGGGCCTGTCGGACGAGGCGGTCGCCCGGCGACTGGGGGTGAGCCCGGCCACCGTGCAGCGGCGGCGCGATCGCATCGGTGAAGCGGTGGGCGCGACGGGCAGCGTGCCCATCTTCATGGCAACTCTCCGTCTCGGCGTCCTGGACGACGACGGGGCCACCTCCGAAGCCTATGACGAGGTTCTCGCCACTGACATGGAATCCGAACTGGTGCTGGAGATGTCACCGGAATCGCGGCGAATTCACGGTGAGGGGTCGGATCGCGCCACGGTGTTCGCCAATGCTCGGACGGCGGCCGACCCCGCATTCGCCGCCGCGGCCGGGCCATATGTGTCGAACCTGGTGGCCCAGGCGACATTCGACCTGACTCGCACCCGCAATTCGGGGTACGGGCTGGACCAACTGCGCCGCGCTGATGAGGTGCTGGCCGAGATCCGCACCCGCATGCCGGACGAACCGGCGATCGGGGACGCATCCGTCGCAATCAGCCGCCTGCACCAACGCCTCTCGCGGCTGTTCGAGGCACCGCGGTCGCTCCGCCACCGCTCGGCGCGAATGCGCGCGCTGACCCTGGAACACCTGGGCGCCGGCGCGGCGGCCACGACGGCGCTCGCACAGACCGTGGAACTGTTGCGGAGAAGCGCTGCCGCGAGCGCCCCGCCGGCGTCTTCCGGCCGGGAGCGAGAGGTGCCCGAGCTGATCGAGGCGGGCCTCGGCAGCACTGAGATCGCGGCACCGCTCAGGATATCGACGGGCACGGGCGACCTCGACGATCCCGCCGGAGCGCCGCCGAGCCCACAACACGACGGCACGACTCATGACGTAGACGTTGTCGGCAAACCCGGCACTCCATGGAAACGCCCACCGCAGCTTCGGCAGGTGCTCGAGAAGCACCTCGCGGACGGACGTCCGGAACTCGTGACCGCCCTGCTCCGCCGGCGGCTGGACACCGAGATGCCGCGCCTCGCAGTGAGTTTCGGAGAGCAGGCGGCGCGCGATATCGCTGACGAGGTGTGTGCGACGGCGATCGCACGCTTCGGGCGACTCGGCAGCCCGAACATCGAGCAATGGTTGAACAACATTGCGCGAGAGGTCATCTCGAACCATCGCACAACAGCCGAACCCTGGCGCAGACTCCGGGCGTTCATTGCCGAATGTGCACAGCTCGAGCACGCCGACCCGCTGGTCCAAGTCCTGGCCGCAGCCAGGACTACGGACGTTCGCCGGACGCTGGCCTCGTTGCCGGCATACCGGCGTCACCGGCTGGTCCGAGCCTTCTGGCCCGCCGATCCCGTCACCTCGGCGAAAGCGACCGATGGGACCGAGTTCGACGGTCAGGCGCTCTGGACCGCGGCACGCCAGTTGGCCACAGCGGTGGCCGCCATAGCGGAATTCCCTGCCGCGCTGCCTCTTTCACCCGTCGCGCAAACCACGTCCTTCGTGCGTGCGGAACCGCAAGCACCTCCGGCTCGAGCCGGAGCTCCGGTCGGCCGCCCTACGTCCTCTCCCTGGCCGACCAGCAGAGAACTCGAGGTGGTCAATCTGATCTACCAGGGTTTGACCTACGTGGAGATCGGGCGAAGGCTGGATGTCGATCCGAAGGCCGCCAGGAACTATCTGCGGAATGCGTCCGAGAAGTTCGGCACTGTCGGCGCCATTCAGACGGTTATGGCGGCCAAGCAACAGGGTTTTGTCCAGTTCGCGGGCCGATCACCGGTCGGCTTCGTCCGGTTTTCCGCCGAGCAACGCGAACTCCTCGGTTTGATGGCCGAGGGCCTCACGGATCAGGCCATCGCCGGACGGTTGGGCGTAGCGACGCTCACTGTCAAACGCCGCAGGGCACGGATCGGCGCCGTGCTCGGCGAGACGAAACGAACACCAATGTTCATGAGAGCCGTGCGATCGGGCGCCCTAGACGAATCCGTACCGGCGAGGCCGACCCCTGACGCAACACCGGCGACCGCTGCGCTCAATTGGCCGACCACGCAGCCCAACAGCCTCCTGTACCGAGTCCAGGAGGCGGAACTTGTCCGGCGTCTCTACGACCGGCCGGAGGTCAAGTCCGCGGTGGTGGCGGTGCTGGAACGGCTCGAGACGGTGATCAGGGGACTGTGCCCGGAGGCGGCGCCGGAACAGATTCGCGGGGCCTTCGACGCGAGCGCCAGGCCGCGGTGGGGCGGGATGGTGCTGCCGTCGGTGCCGATGGACGAGCTGAAGCGCGACGGGAACCTTCGTGAGCAGATGTCGGCCGTCCTCAACGCGATGATTCGCCATGCCGAGTTGGGCGACGCGAAGGTCGGTCCAACGCTGGACGAGGGCATCGCTCGATATATGAACCAAGGCGAGGAGTGGCGTAGGCGCAAGGCCGATGAGCTGGGGCTGGACTTCCACGCATTGGAGGCCGTGTACGCCGCGGTCCTCGAGGACAAGCAACCCGGAGAGCCGATTACCTGGAAGGACATAGCCCCGGTCCAGTACGCGCGGATACACGACGACATCGCGGATGCGGCGTTCGCCGAATACGAGCGTCGGACGTCGGCATTCCCCGCGAGGAATGCCGGCGTGCCGCGCCTCACCCCCACGTCGGGAGACGTGGCCGCCCTGGGGATGCCGGTGTCACTGCGGGAATTCGCCGCACTGCCCGAGCGGAAGGTGCTGCGGATCCGCCGGCTCGACGCGGACGCAACCCTCCGCTACCTCGAGGACGGACGTCTCGATATCTTCCGGCTGACGACCCGTCTGAAAGAACGCGACAGCTCGGTCGAATATGTCGCGCCTACCTACATGCTCGACGCCCGCGGACGGCCGATTCGCGACGAGCACGGTCAGTGCCGGATCCAATCGGTCAAGGTTTACCACAGCGAAGGCTATGTCGACGCCGAGGATGCCTACCGTCTCGACCATGTGGAACGGGTAGTCCAGCTCCCGTGGCGACCGGGTTTCGTCTACGTCGATCCCGACGGCGGTAATGACTACGTTCGTGAGCTCGCGGAACAGTCGATCCCTTCGAACGCGGGGATTTCCGGCACCGCTGCCCGAATGCTCGCCCGCTTCCGCTGGATCCGTTCGCCCGGCATCTCCGAGCACGATTTCATCGCGGCGATGATCACCTTCATGCTGCCGTACCACCACACGATGTATGAGTTCGCGCGGGGCCTGGAAATGATCGGAGTGCGGTTCGGCGACGACGTGAACTCGATGTACCGCACCGTCATCGAGCAGTTCGGTCCCGAGCGGCAGCCCGATAGTCCGCACCGGACCGCAACCGATACCGCCGAGCGGCGCCCGCGACCGGTTCCCTGGAAGCGGCCCACATCTCGATCCGCCGAACAACAAGCTGCCCCGCAGCAGTCGGTAGCGCAGCATCCGGGAAACCGTGCGGCAGCAAAGTCGGCTTCCGCCGGGATGCCGGCCGCCCACATCCGCACATGTCTTGTACAAACCGTCCGCGCCGCCTGGGCCGACGGCCTCGACAACGCACGCAAACCCCCCGACAACGCACAAACGTGGAGCGAACTGACCACCGGCCTCCGAACCAGCCTCGAAGAAATACCCGTACCCACCAACCGCGACAATGCCGACAACGACCCACTCGCCCACATCATCGACGAAATCCTCGACCCCACCACGCTCACCACCAGCGCCGCCGTCGTCGTCGACGACGGCCGAGGGAAAGCCCACGGCTACTACGTAACCCGCACCACCGACCTCGACGGCCGACCCCAAGCCATCATCTACGACACCAACACCCCCGAACCCGATACCACCGACTCCGGCAACACACCCGCCACCAACCCTCACAACGAACCCCCGCACATCGCCCGCGTCCGCACCCGAGACAAATGGACACAGACCTACGCCACCATCACACGCGCCTTCGTCGCCAAATTCACCACCGCAACCGACGCCGACGCCGAGCCCACAGGCGCCCTCAAACCCATACCCAACACCCCCAGCCAGGGCACAACCAGCCCCATCCAAGGTCCACCCAGCAACGACCCGGACGACGAGGTCGCCCGCGATACCGGTGAACCGGTGATGACCTTCGAACAGGCCGATGGTCTACGGGCGCTGACCTTTACGCGAGGGGCGTCCGGGGTGTCCGGGGCGTACCTGATCTGGCGCCTATCGGATCCGCGGCCGGAACATGCGGGTGAGACGGTCATCGTCCGGCGCCGACGAGCCGCCACAGACGAACCCGGTCCAGTCTCGATCGGGCTGGATATTCCGGGTAGCGGTAACACACGTGACATCCGGAATGGCTTGACGAGACCGGAGGACACCACAGGAGACGGTGTCCGCGAGCCGCGAATTCTGCACGAGGGCCACGATTTTGTCGTTCACGAGCAGATCACGGGGACTCCCGTCACGGTCTTCGATCTCGTGGGTGCCGACATGTCGTTCCTCGGCGATGTGGCAGAGCAGCTGTTCGCACAGCACGCCCTACTCGACGAGCCGACCTCGACGACCACAGGTGCCGCCTGGGAGAGGGATCTCCGCCGCACCCTCCGCATCGCCGAAATGGAGATCGCCGGTCGCCGCTCGGAGCCGGAAATGGAATCGGCTCTCGGTGTGCTCGGCCTACCGGCATTGTCCGCGGTGTTCCGGCCGAAGACCCCCGGGACCGGTGGTGGGCTGCCCGTAGGCCTGCGAATCGCGCCGATCCTCGCCGACCTCGTGCGCACACCGGACGGCACACGGGTGCGAGCGGGCTGGGAACTCGCCCATGCCGGTCCACCGGCATGGGCATACGCCGCATTCGCCGTCCGCAACCCCTGGCCCCTCGAAGTGCGGACGCAGGTGCAGGACTGGTGCCGGCAACAACTGCACGGCGACGCCGCGATCGCCGATTTCGATCGCTATCTGGTGGTCGAAGCGCGGATCGCGGCCATTCGACAGGCTCTCCAGGCGCCGCACGACCTTGTTACCGACTCCGACGGGCATACCGATCCGGTGTCCACGTTGACCGATCCGCTGTCCGGGTTCACCGCGAATCTTGCGATCGTGTACCGGGCAGCGACACTCGAACCGTTGACCGAAGCCGAATGTGCGCGTGTGCTCGACGCGTTCGCGAACCGTACAGCACAAGAGTGGCGATCGGAGCTCGCTTATGTGACTGTCGAACTCGATGAGCCACGGCCACCGCGGCTCGGGAGTGTGGTTCGTGAATCGCCGGAATACCGACCGGCGAGACATACGCGCGAGGTAACCCGCGCCTTGCGGCGGCGGGCTGGAACACACCGACTGGAAGTCACGCAAGCCGTCCCGGAAACGGTCGACCCCGGCGGCAATGTGGTGGCACGCGTCCGAATGCACGCCGTAGTGATGATCGACCGGGCCGAATTCGGTGATGTGGAAGTGCTTTTCGACCTCGATACCGCCGACACCGTCACCGCCTATGTCGATCCGGGCTCGGCCGCGGAGTTCGTTCCGGCGTATCTCGCCGCTCGGGGTGGCGCCGGACGGGGTTCGTTCCTCGATATGGTGCGGCACTTCGTCCGCGGCGCGGGCGCGGATCTGTTGCGTGTGAAGGTTGCCGATGATCCGAGAGGCGACATTCTGCACGGTCGCGAGCTGCTGACGCAGGCGGGCTTCGCACCGGCCGAGGATGCACCACGATGGATGAGCGGAGACTGTGTGGCACAGCGGATTCCATCGGCGCCGGTCACATCGCGGTTGGATCGACGTCTCACCCGGGAACAGGTGCTCGAGGTGATGGAGCAGGTACGAGTGACCGCGCCGCACGAGTCCGAAAACCAGTGCGGTGTCTGGCATCTGCCGCTTCCCACGGTGCCGGGCTCGGTCCCGGGTGCGATGGTGACCGTCCGGGTGTACCTCGAGGAGGCACAGCAGCTCGGTTTCGACCTGGATTCGCTGGCCGTATCTGCGGCGCATGGTTCGGACATGTTCCACCAAGCCGGAGTGCGGGGCCCGCGGCTGCTCTTCGACTCCGAGTCGTCCCCGACGGCGCCGGACTTCACGACGCCGGTGACGATTCACGAATATGTCCCAGGAGACAAGGTCCTGCCGGACGAGGGCTGGGAACGGACGACCGAAGATGTCTTCGTCGAGTTGTTTCGGCTGCACAGCATGGCGCACGGCGCCACATCGCAAGCTTACTGGGACTCCAGGCAAATGCATCGGATACGCCAGCTGGAGCACAGCGACATCGACCACCGGATGGACACATTGACCGGTGGCGTGCCGCTGTTCGTCACGTGGCAACCGGTGCTCGCCGACGAGGGCGATAGGCGGATGGGTTTCACGCACGGCAACCCGATCCGCCGCAAGATGCGGCGCGGTGCGGATGGTCGCGTCGGTTTCACCGATGCGAAACTCGCGCAGTATGCCCCTATCGCGTGGGATTGGGCCAGGTACTACCTCGTGAACGACTGGACCGATGATACCGAACGAGACGAGGTCGCCACCGAGATCCGGACCATTCTGGAAACCCGGTACGGCGACGATATCGGCGACGGATTGGTGGCGGATTTCGACCGGTACGTGCTCCTGGAGGCACGGAAGTCGATCGTCGGCGACGCTTATCGGCTGCCCCGGAAAATCGCCACAGGGCTTGTGACCGTCGACGAGGTCCTGCCGGACTTCTATCGCAACGTCACCCTCGTATGCCGCGCGGCTGGGCGGGATCCCATGTCCGAGAACGACGTTCGCGAGCTGCTGGAGGAATGGTCGCGACATACGCTCGAGCCGGACGCGACCGCCGCCGCGGCGCCCGCCATCGAGACCGTACCCGCACCCGCCGCGGAACCGCGCCGGTGGATACGGCGGTTGTTTGCCGCAGTCAAGCGACCCGGTGCGCGCTCGCCGAATGCGGACGCGGTGGCGATGCTGGCTCTCGTCCAGCGCTGGGACGGACCGCGACGACTGGAACCGACCAGGGTGCGGTGGCACAGTTCCCCGGACGCCGGCACCGTCGCCACCGTCACGGCCGCAGTCATGGATGGCACGCGCATGCACGGCGAAATCCACTTCACTTTCACCGAGGATGCTTCCGGCCGGATGATCGCCTACTGCGCCGGCGCCGACACATCCCAGAAGACCGATCCACTCGTGCTCGAATTCGTCCGCGACGCCGGCGCTGTGCACCTCCGGACATATGTGAGCGACTGGCCGGCGGCAGCACGAGCCGGATTCGACTGGAACAGAGACCATCTCGGTGAGATGGAGATGATCCGCGAGACACTCTGCGACGCGCTGGCCGCACTCGAACAGCATGACTCGGCCGTGCCCGCCGCGGTCGCGGAGGTGAGTCGGCAACTGCGGGCGGGCATTGTCCCGCCACCCGGGGAGTTGTTCGATGCCGGCATACCAGTGGATCAGTTCGCCGCACCATGGCTCGGATGCATCGACCTGGCCGACGCATCGACCGAGACCGTATGGAGCCAACCCGAAGCGCTGCTGGTAACCGCGATCCCGGTGGACCCGGCGCCCGCACCGGAAAAGTTGTTGGCCAACATCAAGCGCGAGGGCAGCGGCACCATGGATTCGCGAGTCGCCGCCAGACAATTTCTGCGGGCCAAACTGCGCGCACCGGACCGGTATGGAAACAGCAAACGGGCGTGGTTCTTCCGGGATGAAAACGGCAACCGGATTGTCGTGCTGCAGAAGTTTGCCGAGGAGAAGGATCTGACCTGCAATCCCGATCCATCCCATCGGGACGTCCGCTGGTTCCGGTGGGTTCCGTTCACCGCGGGAAGAGCCGTGGAGCTTGCCGGAACGGTGATCGATGTTCCCGAGCAGGTGTACCGGTGGCGCGATTTCTACGTGGAAGAATTTGCCGAGGGGGAGACCCCCGAGCCGGTCGACTGGAATGGCGCTCTGGCCAAGATGTTCGAGGTGAAACGGCAACTTCTGAATGTGCGGCTGCCCGCGCCTCTGCGGGTGCGGTCGGTGACCGAACACTTCCACCTTTACCTGGATTACCAACGCCGCAATTACCGTCGTCGCGCACCTTGGCTGGATCAGCTGTTCCGGCTCGCGCCACACCAAGCATGGTCACCGGAGACCGACGACGGAATCTGGGCGCCGAGCCTCAGCCATAACGACATGACTCTCAAGAATGTCCGGATCGCCGGTCGCACGATCACGGTGATCGACTGGGACAACGCGGCGATCACCCACCCGCTATGGGACTACGTGACCATGCTCTGGTCGGACTGGCCACCCGAAATCGTCGAGGACGTCGAAAACAGGATCAGGCTCGAGGTCCGGGATCTCTTCGGAACACGCGGCGAGGCAGAACTGGAGCGACTGCTCACGATGGGATGCCTCGACTCGCTCTACGGCGACTCCAGGATTTTCGTCGATCAGATCGCAGAGGATCCGGGCAAGGCCGACTCCCTGGTCGGGCGGCTCTACTCCGACTATGAGCGACTGTGCCGCCTGCTCAGGCGTAGCGCCGCCCGAGGGCAGGATGGGCACGGCGCAGGGCCCGTGGTTGCGGAATGGGAGCCGGAGTCACTGGATGTGGTTCGCACGCTGATGATGGAGGCAGTGAACCGGCTGCGTGCGGAGCGGGGTTACGATCCGCTGCTCGATGTTCCGCACGCGGTGCCCGCCCGCCCAGCCCGCACGTCCACGGCGAGTGTGAGGTTGATTCTCCCGACGGCCGAGGAATCCGGCGACAACGAGCTGCGCACTGTGGTGGACGGCCTGCTGGATCAGGATTACCGCCCAGACGGCTACACAGTGGTACCGACCGGCGCAAGGTATACGACAGTCGCGGACAACCGGTGCCTCACCGTGTCGGCCACGATCGTCAACGGTAGCCGAGGGTTCGATGAAGTCGGTGACATGCGATTCCATGTCCAGCGCAGCGACAACGGCGGTGTCACAGTGACATTCGATCATCTCGAGATCGACCGGGCGTTCGCGGACGGGCGCTTCACCCGGCACTTCGTTCCGCGATTGCGCGACTGCGTCGCCGCCGGCGGCCGAATCATCGTGCCCGTCCACGGCCCGGCCGGCGTCCGGGTAGCCGCGGAGCACGGCCTCCGGCTGGATACGGATCCGGACCACCTGGCCGAATCGCGAGAAAGCACAGCGCACCTGCTGAGCACCGACCCGGGAAGCGTCGTCGCCGACCCGATGCTCGCTCGCCTCGACCGGTCGGTCGAGGCGCTTCCCACGTTCGCAGAACTGGCGTCCTATCTCGAGCGGTCACCACACGAATGGCCGCAGGGCCGCCGCTGGTGGGGGGTGCTGGACGGTGCCACCGCGGAGGCCGCCGACGCACGATCTACCGCGGATCCACACCCGATGACCCGGGTGGCGCCTCCGGACTCCGAGACCGAACACCCGGCATTGACCGGGACCGACATCGAACTGCTCACGATGCTGTTCCGTAACCGAGCACACTTCGCCGGGAACCACCACGGGGTCTGGACATTCGTGCTGCCGAACGGCCGGAAGGTCGCTGTCCGGGCATCGCTGGACACGCCGAATCCCAATTTCGATCCTCGGATCGGCCTGACGGTGGGGGAATCCGCCGCGGTCCAACTGTGCCGGCGGGCCGGTGTCCGGGTACCTGCGTTGTATCACGTCGGTGAGCAAGGCTCCTTTCCGGAGCATTTCCTGTTCCACGAGTTCCTCGAGGGCGAGCATCCCACCACGTCGGACCGCTCGTGGAAGCACATCGCGGAAGCCGTGTTCCCCGTGCTCGACCGGCTGCACGCCCTGCGCGCCGCGGACTGGTCCGATATCGAGCCCGCACAGCAGGTGCCGACGACCCGTCTCGAGTGGGAGCAGCGGCTGGTACGGGAGATAGCACGGATCGCCCTCGAATTCGACACCGGCAACCGGTTGCACGGTGAACTCGGCCTGCCTGCGCTGTACGACATCGTCGACATCCGGGCCGCATCGGACAACGACATCCCGCTCGGACTGCTGCACGGCGATCCGACCTTGGGGAACATCAAATTCATGGGTCCCCTCGGACACGAGGTCGGACTGCTCGATCTGGAACTCGCCCAACCGGGCTCACCGGTGTGGGATTACGTGGCATTCGCGGCACGCAACAACTGGCCCAGCGATACCGTCCGGGACGATGTGAAGGAGTGGTGCGGGAAGCGGCTGCGACGATTCCACGGCGACCGGGCCGCTGCCGACTTCGACCGGTATCTGGTGCTGGAGGCATGGAAATCCGTTGCGGGCGACAGCTTCCGGCTACCGCTGCTGGTCGCCCGCGATCCGGATTTTCTCGAGGAAGCGACGGAATCGTTGCTCCGCAACCTGGAGGCCGTATTCCAGGCAGTCCGCCGGGAGGCGCCGGGTAAGGCAGCAGTGCGGGAGATGCTGCTGCGGTGGTCGCGCCAGTTCGTACAGCTACGCGAGCAGGCCACTGCCGATCACGCTGCCGGCCGGCCGGCATCCGCCGCCGAACCCGCCGCCCGGCCGCCGGCGACGGATACGTCCGGACTGCCGCGGTTGTCGCTGCGCGAGCTGCTGCGGACCGCGGTCGCGCCCGGAAACAGGCAGGCGCCTGACACACTGCAGCAGGTTGTCGCCACCCTGCGACGTGCCGACGGCCCGGCCCGGCTGGAACCTGTCGCGGCCGAATACGAGCCGCCAGGTGCAGCGGAAACGGGCGTACGGAGCCGCATCCGGCTCCGTACCGTGCTGATGGACGGTACTCGCGAATACGGTGAGATAGCAGTGCGTTTCGACCTCGGGGCAGACGGGGTCACGGCCCGCCTGGATCCGATCGGCGCCAATCTCGAACGCCTCGCGAGCGACTATGGTGCCCCGGATCTGCTCGGACCGGCCGAGGACCTGGCCCGCCGGATGAACGCCGATACGATCGAACTGGAAGTCTCGCGCAGAGATGGCGTCCGGGCAGCACACCACGGGTATGTCCGAATCGCCGAACCGGTGGGGCGAGCCGAGCCCGCGACCGCAGTGCAGGACACCGCGCCGAGAGGGAGCGGGCAGCCGGCCGGCACTCCGCCCCAGGTGATCCGATCGGCCGGACCGGGCGCGCGTTTCGCCCGGCGGTGGGTACGCAAGAACCTCGCCGATGCGTCGAAACCACACACGCCGACCACATTCCGCTCCGCGCAGCGCCGACCGCAAGGCACCAGATATCTGCTCGACCTCGCGGAATCGGGCCAGGACGGCAGCTTGGAACTCGAAGACGCGGCCCGAATGCTGATCACGGTCGTGACGAATTACCCCAAGATCGTCGGCTACCACCAGTGGATCTCGTGTATCGCCGACGCCAGCGGCAACCCGGTGAAGGTGCGACGTGTCATCACCAAACCCGGCGACAAAGACCTGGTGGTCAATCCGACACATCCTCGACTCCTCGACGGAGACCGGGAGATCCGGAGGATCGAACTGGACGAGGACCGAGCAGAGGACCTGGCACGGCAGGTAGGTGTCGACATCCCGAGGACGACGGGTCGCTCCGGCGATTACTCGTTCCGTGAAATGGGGGAGGGCCGTGTCCCCGCGACCGCGGACGACACCTGGAGACAGACCCTGCACGGCTTGCTCGAGCAGTTGCGGCGATTGCAAGCGGTCGAGCTGCCCGCCGCTCTGAAAGTTCGCAGGCTGGCCGACTACGAACAGCTGTATCTGAGCATGCAGCGGATCAAGCAGGAGGCAAGCCATCCGCTCCTGCGGGCGATGAAAGTACCGCGGCCGCATGAGATCTGGACACCGGGCGACACCGACGAGACATGGCTGGGCCTGAGTCACGGCAATGCCACCTTCCGCAACCTGTGGGTCCGGGAGGACGACGGCAGTGTGCGGCTGCTGGACAACTGGAATCTCGCCGGTGTCCGGCACAAGCTGTGGGACTACGTCACCATCTTCTGGAACCTCTGGCCACTGGATCGCATCGCCGAAGTGACGGAGGTGGTCGGGACGGAAATCAGAAACTTGCACGGCGAATCCGGAGTGCGGGAATTCCAGCGACTGCGCGCCATGGCTGCGCTCGACTCGTTGTACAGCGACTCCAACTACTTCGTGCGCAAGATCAGCCTCGAGCCCGGCTCGGCCGGCCCCCTGACAGAGCGCTTCTACTCCGACTATCTCGCGTTGTGGAGGTACGCCGAAACCACCGGACGGTCGCGGTCACTCGGAGCGAAACTGACCTACCCGCAGGTTCGCGATCTATTGCTGCGTGCCGCCGATGCGTATCCGAACCGCCTCCCGCCCGGCCCCGATCGCGACACCGCGCACGCGACTCGGTCGACCGAAGCCGCGTCGGACGCCGATCTCTCCCAGGTGACGCCCGTCGCGGATCTGCTCGCCGCGCCACCTGCCGAGCCCGAACTGCTACCGAAACTCTCCGGGCTGCAACGACAGTACGGCGAACTCGAACTCCGCCTGACCCATGCCGGCTACCTGTGGGGCGGCGCCGGCGACGAACGGCACATCTCCGGTGTACGGCTCCGCGGTGTATTCGTCACCCGCGGTGAGAATCCGGCCGAGGCCGGCGACCTGGATCTCTCCATCGAGTTCGACGACAACGACCAACTCATTGCCCGGTTCGACAGGCTGTGGTTCGAGCCGTGGCACGAGAGTGCCCAATGCGACAGGCAATTCGTCTCCGCGATCCGCGCATACCTCCGCCGATCCGATGTCGACGATCTGATCCTCCCTGTCGACGGCCGGCGCGGAGCCGTAACCGCGATCCGAAACAACCTCGACTGGAACGACAGCAACGACCCCCGCTTCCTCTCCACGAGGATGGCGGCGCTGGGCGCACACATCCGCGCCGACCTCGCGCTGCGGCCGGACACAGCGGTCGATCCGGAACTGCGACGGCTCCTCGACCAACTCGATGCCCCGTCGAACGGCCACTATCCCACCCTCACGGAACTCGACCGCCACCTACCGAGAGGGATGAGCGCGGCCGACTACTGCGACGGTTTCCACTGGGCGGGGCACACCGCGCCATGAACCAGGACGCGGCCATGGACTGTGACACCGTATAGCCGAATTGGTGAGATCGCCACGGGCACAGCGAGAGTGCGGCGCCGTCTGTCGTCGTCGGAGATTCTGTCGACACTGCGGTGAGTGGAGGTGACGTCGGTGAGGGCTTGGTGGACTTCGGACAGGATCAGGCGGTGGCGCAGGCCGAACGTGTCGGCGAAATCGCGGGTGCAGCCCAGGATCTGCGCCCGGGTGGGGTAGTCGCCGAAATGCCGCGGCATCGGGAAGTCGTAGAAGCCCGACACGTCGCCGGAGGAGGTGCCAGCACCCAAGACTGTCAACGTGAATTGACATCGCATGCGTGTCAATGTAAATTGACACAGGCAGGGCACTGCTCGAAAAGGAGATTCAGGATGCGGTGGCGAGGTGTCAATTACGACGTCGGTATCGAGTTCGGTGAGCGATACCACTCCCGTCCGGATTTTGATCCGGAGATCGCTCGGCGTGAACTCGAGATCATCCAGGAAGCGTTGCACTGCAACGCTGTTCGCATCGCCGGAACAGACCCGGAGCGACTGGCGGCGGCTGCAGAGATCGCGCTCGATATCGGGCTCGAGGTGTGGCTCTCACCCCATGTGCACGACCGGTCCCCGCGGGAGACGTTGGACTACATCGTGCGATGCGCCGGGGGGGGGGGGGGGGGGGGGGGCCCCCCCCGCCCGGGGGGGGTTTGTGTTGGGGGGGGGGTTTTGGGGGGGGGTTGTTGGGGGGGTGGGGTGGGGCCCCCACAGGGGCGGGTATTAAAGACCCCCCCCCGG
>NZ_JARWOP010000318.1 GCF_029868745.1 Nocardia wallacei
GGCCGTGGGAGCGGCGTTTTAGACGGGCCGGAAGGGCCCGCCCCCGAACGGCCGGACCTCGGTCGCCGCGATGTCCGGTTCGCGACCGCCGCGGCGGCCCCCCAGCCCTACCGGGAGGGCCGGGGCGGGGTTACCGCCCAAAAAACCCCGGCCCCCGGCGCCCCCCCCGGCGGGGGGGCGGCGGCGCCCCCCCGCTACGGCCTCCGGGTCGCGAGCAATCCCGAATTCCTGCGGGAGAGCCACGCGGTATACGACTTCCTGCATGCCGACCGGATCGTCGTCGGAGCCGACGACCCCGCCGTGGGCAACCGGATCGCGCGGCTGTACCGGGGACTGGAGTCCGCGGTGCAGATCGTCGACTTCGAAAGCGCCGAGCTGGCCAAATACGCCAGCAACGCGTTTCTCGCGACGAAGCTGTCGTTCGTCAACGAATTGGCGGAGCTGTGCGAAAAGGTCAGTGCCGATATCGAACTCGTCGGCGAATGCCTGGGCTCGGACCCGCGCATCGGCGCCGCGTTCCTGCGTCCCGGGCCCGGCTGGGGCGGTTCCTGCCTCCCGAAGGACACCCAGGCGCTGCTGCATGTGGCGCGCGACAAACAGGTCTCGCTGGGCGTCCTGGCGGCCGCCGTCGAGGCGAACAACGCACAGGTCGACCGCGCCGTCACCACGCTGGGGCACGCGGTCGGCCGGGCGGATGGTTCGCTGACGGGTGTCCGGGTGGCCCTGCTCGGCCTGACATTCAAGGCAGGCACGAGCGACCTGCGCGATTCACCCGCGCTGCGCCTCGCCGCGGCGCTGGTCGACCACGACGCCGACGTCCGCGCCTACGACCCCACCGTCACGCCGGACGACGCCCGGAAACTGCCGCTGCCCAGCGTCGTCCGGATCGTCGATGACCCTTACGACGCGGCGGAGCGGGCGGACGCGGTGCTGGTCGCGACCGAATGGCCGGAATTCGCCAAACTCGACTGGACCCGGCTCGGATCGCTCTCGGATCGGCGCCTGGTCGTGGACACCCGCAACCTGCTGGACGCCGAGGCGTTGCAGCGCGACGGTTTCACCGTGATCGGCAACGGCCGATGAACGGTCGTCGTTTGCCCGCCCGGCGAGCGGGTACGGCGTGGACGGCAGGAAACGAATCGACCCGAAGGAGTTGGCATGAGTGAGCTGAACCCCATCGCGTTGCAGAAGTACCTGCACGGCGTGGACTACCCGTGCGACCGCGACGGTCTGGTCGAGGCGGCGCGCAAGAACGGCGCCGACGACAAGGTCGTCAGCACGCTCGAGAAGATCCCGCAGCAGTCGTACAGCGGACCCGACGCCGTCAGCAAGGCGGTGTTCTGACCCTGTCCGGGAATACGCCTGCCGGATCCAGGACCACGGTGGTGATCGCGACCCGTAATCGAGCCGACGAACTCGCCACCACCCTGGACCGACTCGCCGAGGCGGACCCGCAACTACCGGTGGTCGTCGTGGACAACGCGTCCGACGACCACACGGTGCGCGCCGCGGCCGGGTTCCGCCGCCGGTTCCGCGCGCTCGAGGTGCTCGAACTGCCGGGCAACGAGGGCGCGGTGGCCCGCAATCGCGGGGCCGTGCGGGCGAACACCCCGTTCGTCGCGTTCTGCGACGACGACGCCTGGTGGGCGCCCGGCGCCTTGCGGACCGCGGAGCACCTGTTCGACCGGCATCCGGACGTCGGGCTGCTCGCGGGCCGCACCCTGGTCGGGCCGGAACAGCGCGAGGACCCGGTCAATCGGATGATGCACGAGAGCCCGCTCGGCACGGATCCCGGTGCGCCCGGACCCTCGGTGCTCGGCTTCCTGGCGGGCGCGTGCGTCGTGCGGCGCGAACCGTTCCTCGCCGCGGGCGGCTTCTCCCCCGTCCTGCATTTCGCCGGCGAGGAGACATTGCTGGCCTACGACCTCGCCGCGGCGGGGTGGCTGCTGTGTTATTCGCCGGAGGTCGTCAGCCGGCACATGCCCTCCACCCAGCGAATGCCCTCGCGCGCCCGCCGCGATCTCGAGAAACGCAACGCCGTCCTCACCACCGTGATGCGACGGCCCGCGCGCGAATGCGTGCGTGAGCTGGCCGCCGTCGGCTGGTCGGCGGTGCGCCACCCGAGCAGTGCCCCGGTGGCGCTCGCCGTGGCCGCCCGTCTGCCCCGGGCGCTGCGGGAACGTCGGCGGCTGCCCGGCCATGTCGAGTCGCAGATCGCACTGTTGCGCAACGGAAAGGAAGGGTCATGACGGGACCGAGGGTGAGCACGGTGATCATCACGCACAACCGCCGCGACGAGTTGCGGCGGACCCTGCGGCACATGACCCGGCTCGCCGACTGCGGCCCGATCATCGTCGCGGACAACGGTTCCGGGGACGGCACGGCGGCGATGGTGCGCCGGGAGTTCCCGCAGGTGCGGCTGCTCGCCTTCGCGGACAACCTGGGCGCGATCGCCCGCAATCGCGCGGTCGAGCAGGTAACCACGCCCTATGTCGCGTTCTGCGACGACGACACCCGATGGCAGCGCGGCGCGATGACCCGCGGCGTCGACCTCCTCGACACCTACCCGGAGCTGGGCTCGGTCACCGGGAAATGTCTCGTGGCGCCCGGCCTCGAGGAAGATCCGCTGACGCCGGAACTGCGCGACTCCCCCGTCGCGGCCCCGGTCTGGATGCCCGGTCCCGCGCTGCTGGGCGTGATGGCGGGGCTGTCGATCTTCCGGGTCTCGGCATTCCGCCAGGTCGGCGGGTTCTGCGAACGGATGTGGCTCGGCGGCGAGGAAGAGTTGCTCGCCCTGGACCTGGCCGCCGCGGGCTGGTGGATGATGTGGGAGGAGGACATGATCATCCATCACGAACCGTCGGTCAGCCGCGACGCGACGCGACGGCGGCAACTCGGCATCCGCAATACGCTCTGGACACTGTGGCTGCGCCGCCCCGCCCGCAGCGCCCTGCGCCGGACGCGCGCGGTGCTCGCGGGCGCGCCGAAGGACGCGGCGACCCTCGGGGCCGTGCTGGAGGCGGCCGCCTCGCTGCCCTGGGTGCTGCGCCACCGGAAGGTCGTGCCCGAGCATGTCGAGGCCGGGCTGGTGCTGCTCGAGGAGCCCCAATCACGGTCGCGCGCAAGGCGTTACATCGGCTGACCGCGCGGGTCAGATATCGGCCTTGCGGCTGCCTTCGTTGCCCATGATCTGCGGTGGATCCTCGGCGGTACCGGACGCCTTCTTGCGCCGGATCAGCACGATGGCGACGAGTACGGGGATCACCAGCAATATCAGCAGAAATTCCATAATCGGCCACACCTTTCCGCTGGAGTACGAGCAGCAACCTATCGGCGAGCTACCCGGCGCAAGCGGGTCCAAACCGCCGCACCCGGGTGTTGCCGACGCCCGACGGGGTAGGTCGCCGAATGAACCTGTCGTCGAATCGAACGGACGTGCCGCCATGTCTATGGATCCCGACCCCGAACGTGTCCCGGACCTGGAGCAGGGCGGTGGAGTGCGCCCCGGCGCGACCCCACCCGACACCGCGCAGACGTCCGGGCTGTCCGCTCCCGAGCCGCGCACGCGGCGATCGTTCCCGCCGACCGGCATCGCCATGATCGCCGTCGTCGTGGCGGTGGTGGTCCTGTTTCTCGGCGTCGCCATAGCGCTCCTCGTGACTCTGTGACCGAACGAGGTCGTGCCGGGCTCACCGCGTGTGGCAATGACCACGCTGCCGGTCGCCCGCGAATCCGGCATCCTTGACTCGGGCTCGCTTCGCCGGGCGCCACGACAACCCCGACGACTGGTGAAAAACCTTGCGACACAGCCCGCCCAGGTCCCCGGCCACGAACGGCTCGGCGTGTCGCGAGTTCGAGTATCCGCGGCACGAGCCGCTGCCGCAGACCGGTCGGCCCATCGAGTTCGTGGCGGATCTGCTCGACGATATCGCGACGCCGAATCCGGCGGCCCGCACGCTGACGGACCCGCACGCGGCGGCGGGCCTGATCGCGGCCGAGACCCGGTCACGAGTCCGCGCCGTCTGCGACGCCTTCCCCGGCAACCCGGTGATCCTGCTCAGCGGCGGGGTGGACTCGATCTATGTGGCTGCCGTCGCCGCGGCTCTCGGCCGCACGCCACACGCGGTCACGATCGTCACCGCCGAGGCCTCCGACGAGACCAACGCGGTCGTGGCGGCCGCCGCGCTGGGACTCACGCACGACATCGTCCGGCTCTCGCACGACGATGTCGTCCGCTTGGCGCAACAGACTATGGCACGCCTGAGGACCTCCGAGCTCTGGGAGGTCACCGCCGGGATTCCGCTGCTCGCCGCCCGCCGCGGCTTCGGCGGCGACATCGGCCCGATCTTGTCGGGCAGCGGCGCCGACGCGATTCTCGCCGGTGGCCGCGCGCTCTCCCATCCCGTCGAATCTCCCTCCGCCCGAGTGGAACTCGACACGATCGTGCGCACCGAGTCCGCCGCCAACTTCCGTCACGATCGGCTGGTTCCGCACTTCTACCCCGCGCTGCTCGACGAGTACGCCGACCGGCTCGTGCACGTCTTCCAGACCGTCCGATGGTGGCGTGTCGCCGAAACCCTCGCGCCGCCCGCCCTGTTCGGCGAGAGGGACGGCGTGCCCTTCGACAAACTCGCGCTCCGCATCGCCTGTGAGAAGCAATTGCCCATCGGCGCAAAGCATCTCGCCTGGGCAGTGAAATCCCCGATCCAGCGCTCGACCGGACTGACCGCGGTGCTGTTCGCCGCGGCCCGCGCCTACAGCGCCCGATTGCCGGGAGCGGCTACCTACACCGACCCCCTGACCGAGCCACCGGAAGCAGTAGCCACCCGCCTGTACCTCGCCGCACTCCATCGCATGATCAACGGCTGACCTCGCCGTCCCCGCGAAACAGGTAGCGGGGTACTCGTGCTCGCGGGCCGGGCGAGGCCGAGTGTTGATACCGCAGCGTGGATCATCTCTCGGCGGTCCGCGCTCCGGAGGTGGATCATGAGAGGCGCGGTGCGAGCGTTCCTCGTCACGCTGTCGGCGGCGGGGATCCTCGGTGCGACAGCGGCGACGGCGGGGTCTGTGCCCACACCGACCTCGCCGATCTCACCCGGCGGTCAGGTGGAATCGTGCGCTACGACGCCCAGTGCGGTCGGGCGGAGCTGCGAACGCCCGGATCCCACTCTCTCCGTCCCGTCCAGGGCCGAACGCGGCACGCAGATCAGCGTGACGGGCGACAACTGGCGGTGCCTCACCGCCCGGGTCACGCCGAGCTGGTCCGGGGCGGTACAGACCGCGATGGTCGACAGGGGATCGTTCGATGCCTCGCTCCCCGTCGGCGCTCAGGTCGAGCCGGGCTCGTACTCCGTCGAGGTGTCGTGTGGCGACGACTCCGCCACCTCGCCGATCACGATCTTCGCGCGGCGCGGCGAGACCACCACGCCGACGACCACGCACAGGACCACCGAGCCGACAGCGGAGATCACCACACCGTCCTCCGGCGTGGAGACGACCGACGAGCAACCGTCGATCGCCGCGCAGCCGGGCGATATTCCCCAGTCGCACAGCACTATCGGCGGTCCGCTCGTCGTCGTGACGCTCCTGGCCGCCGTCCTGCTAACGGCACTCGTTGTCTGGTGGCGCAGGCACGTGGCCCGTACACCGCACGAGCCACCCCCGCCCCGCGTTCGCGTACGAGTGGTCGCCGACGCGAATCCGTCCGTCCGGGTTCGCGAACTCGCTCACCCCGTGGGCCCGGCCGTTCGAGTCCGGCTCAGCGCCGGTGAACCGACCGTACGCGTGAAAGAGGTTCCGCGATGACGAATCCCCCATCCATCACGGCCCGCACGGTGCTGTTCGGGTACGCCCCGCGCGAGGCCGTCGAGCGTGAGTTGACCGAGCACCTCCGCACAAGCGGTGTCGATGATCTGGCGCTGCGACGTGCGCCCGCCGTCACCGCGCTCCTGCGAGCCGCCGCGCTACGCGAAATCGCCACGGCCGTAGACGGTTTGCTCGCGTTCGATATCGGCGGCGTCGCGGTCGCGGGCTGGCGGCGTTACGAACAGCTGCGCGACGCGGCGATGCGAACCAGGGCGGGCGGTACCGAACAGGTCGACCTGCTCGCGCATGAGATCACCCGGACCTGCCGCCCGCAACTCGACATCACCGTCGACGGAAACACGATGGGCCGCTTCGAACTCGAACTCGAGGCCACGCTGCTGCTCCTGCCCGTCGCCGCCACCGTCCGCGACGGCCGCCTGGTGGCCCTCGGACCCGGCGACTGCACGGTCACGATCGCGATCCTGGTCCCGGAAATCGGTCCGGTCCTGGAACGCGAACGCGCCTTCCTCGTGGGGATCATGGTGGACCTCCGGCATCCGATCCCACTGATCGGCCCGCAGGATTTGCCTGCGCCGCAACGCATGTCCGGGCCGATGGCACGACAGCCGAACCGCTGACCGGCTAGCGCTACGGAACCCTCGCTGCGCGCCCCGCCGCTCCGAGGCCGGGTTCGCCGCACCTCGCCCGCGACGGCCACCTGCCCTACAACGCCAGGTTGTGGCCTGCCGGACGACTGGTTGTTTGACCGGGTCACCGCCGGTCGGCTTCGATGTCGGCTCGACACAGGGTGATGCGGATCGGACGGAGCCGGCGCGGGTGATGCGGGGCAAGCGGTCGCTGGGGCGGCAATTCGGGTGGCTCTGGGCCGCGTACGCGGCGAGCGCAGTCGGGACGTGGCTGGCCTTCGACGCGTTCGCGTTGATCGCGATCCAGGTGCTGCACGCGGGTCCGGGCGAGGTGGCGGGCCTGGCGGCGGCGGGCCTGGCGGCGGGGGTGGTCGTCGCCCGCCTCGACCAGATCCCGGCCGATCGGATCGCCCGCACCCTGTCCGCCTGGTCGATCGCGACCAAATCCGGCATCGCCGTCCTGACCGCCCTGTGGGGCCTCCTGGCCACGATCACCACGCCGCGCGCCCCACCCCGAACCGCAACCCGCCCGAACCCACGCCTGATCGGACACGCCGGAGGTATTCGCATTCCCGCCCATCCGCGAATCGTGTTGTGGCGAATAGGTATTGCAGCCGGGCGGCTGCGCGCACACGACGAGAGCAGGGGCCCCGTGACGACCGAATCGACTACCCGGAAATTCGAGGACCGCGAGCGGCGAGTGCCGTCGAAACCTCCGCTCGAGGTGGTGACCGCGCCCGCGGATGTGGACGGCGCGCCCGCGGGCGGGCTGCTGCCGCCCGCCGGGACCGTGGTGCTGTACTTCGGCCACCGCACCGCACCCGCATGGCAACGGTTGCGCGACACGGTGATTCGGCGCGACTGGCAGGGGCTTCGCGACTTCCCACCGGCCGCGGAACCGATCGACGAGTCCGAGGAGAGCGCGCTCGACAGCCCCGTGCACTTCGAAATTCGTTGCGCCGGGCGAACTCTGCTGGAACACGTCGCGCTTCCCGAGCAGCGCGCACACGGCACCCTGTCCTTCCCGTACACCGGCGGCCACCTCGCGGACACCGACTTCGAAATCGTGGAGTACCGACACGCCGACGTGCCCGCCGATCTCGACCTCGACTACGTGGTCGTGCGCCGGGCGCCGGAGCTGTCCGCGACGGAACAGCAACTGCTCGGGGCGATCGATCCGGGCTTGCGCGAGATCCATGTCGGCGCGCGCTGGCCGCACGGGTGGCAGTGCTCGCTGGACCAGATCACCAACAACATTCACGACGAGGCCATGGCGGACCGCACGAGGGCACACGGTTGTGTCGCGGATGTGGTCACCAGGAAGCTGCCGGAGGACGTGATCGCTGAGATCGCCGGGCGGCCGGGCGCTCCGGCGGCGTCGGTCACCGAATTGCTCGGTGTGCGCAGGCGACTGCTCGACCGATGATCACCGCGCTGACCGGAGTAGTGCTCACCGGCTGGCTGGCGGTGACCGCGCTCGTTCCGCTTCCGGTGGTCGGCAAGGCGGTCAGAAGGGCACTGCCGGAATGGCTTTCGCCGTTGGTGCCCTCCTGGACCTTCTTCGCGCCCCGGCCCGGCACCGACGACCGCGTGCTGTTCTACCGTGATCTGCTGGCCAACGGAGAGGTCGGTCCGCTGCGGGCGGTGTGGCCGCAGGAGCCACCGCCCGGGCGGGCGCGGAAAGCGGTGGCGGACGCAGCCTCCCAGCTGTCCGCGTTCATCCCCGCCCGCCCGGAATCGTCCGACGCCGAGCGGAACCTGGAGATCATGGTCAGTCCGCCGTATCTGCTGCTGCTCGCTCGATGCGCGGCCGCGCGGCACGATATGGCCGCGGTGGGTGTGCAGTTCGCCGTGGTGCTGACGAACCTGCGCGAGGAACCGCCGCGCGTCGTGTTCACCTCGGCCGTGCACAGGCTGGAGCCGCAGGCGCCGACCGGAGCCATGGCATGACCGAATACGACTCGGCGCGTTGGGTTCTGGCGGTATGCGGCATCGGCCTGGCGTATTCGGCCGTCCGTGATCTGCGGGCGGGCCGCGAGTACGCGGCGGGCGGAATTCTCTCCTGGGACGTCATCGGCGCGGGCCGGTTACGGATATTCCATCCGCTGCTGGCGTGGCGGGGGTACCGCTGGGTGCTGACGGCACAGCTGATCGCGGGCGGGTGCTCGATCGCCGTGTTCGCGCTGCCGGTGCCCGTGGCCGCCGCGCTGGCGTGGACCCTCGCCGCCGCCTGCGTGCTGACCCTCTACCGCTCCGCGCAGGGACTGGACGGCGCCGACCAGATGGCCGCCCTCAACACGATCGCGGCGGCGGGCGCGTTGACCGCCGGGGGCGGCGTCGGCCGGCTGCTGCTGGCGTTCCTCGCCGGTCAGCTCGTGCTGAGCTATCTGATCGCCGGGGTGGCGAAGGTCGCCTCGCCGGTGTGGCGGAATGGGAGCTGCCTCGCGCTCATCCTGTCGACCGACTCGTTCGGCTCGCCCGGCCTCGCCGCGGCGCTGCGGACGCGTCCTGCCCTGGCCCTGCTGCTGGCGTGGGGAGTCATCGGCTTCGAGGTGCTGTTCGCGGGCGCCTGCGCACTACCCGGCGTTCCGCTGTGGACGTTCCTCGCCGCCGGTCTCGTCCTCCACCTGACCATCGCGGTGACCATGGGCCTGGTCAACTTCCTGTTCGCCTTCACCGCCGCCTACCCCGCCCTCCTCTACACCGTCGGCACGTGATCCTCAGCGGGCGTGAAGAAGTCGCCGACGCGCTTGCGGACGTCGGCGCATCTGAGGTCCAGGTCGTCGGCGTCGTCCGCGACGACGAATGCGAGGCCGAGGGCCACCGAATCCATCATGGATCTGGTGGCCGGGTAGGTCTTGCCGGGTTCGGCCGCCATCCGGACCTCCCGCACACCCGGCAGGCCCGTCAGTTCGGCTTCGGCCCCGCCGAGGTACCGGGACGGCTCATCGATGCTGAAGAGGACGAGGGCGCCGCGCTGCGACAGGGTGTAGCCGGGCGATCGGCCCGATACCGGTGTCCGGATCCCGAAACGTGCTGCGATATAAGCGCATTCGCGATGGATCTGCGAGTTGCCGGTCAGCAGATAGGTCTGCTGTGGATGGCCGATCCCGTGCGCGCGTGCGCCGAAATCGATCAGCCGGGGGCCCAGCGCGCCGGACATGATCTCCATATGCGCGGGACCGATGCGCACGCCGAGGGCGTCGAGCACCTGCCACGCGTACTCCCGCAGCTCGCCCACCACGGGGTCGTCGTGCTCGAGCCACCGCCCGCGCTCGTAGACGAAATCGCCTGCGGCCGAGACCCATTTGTCGTACACGCTCACACACAGCAGTTCGTGACCGTGCTCGGTGGAGAACGTGTCGACGGCGTATTCGACTCGGGGAGCGGGATACATCTGCTGAATCAGGGCGGCCGAACCGGCCCCGAACAATCCGGCGCCCTCGGTGATGGCGGCGACGGCGGCGGTCAACTCGGCGGGGGTCTCGACCGATCGGACGTCCACCGAGGCCGCCCCGCGAGCGGGCTTGACCACCAGCTTCCGGCCACCGCGCAGCTCCGCGAGGGCCGCGGCCGGAATGGCGTCGGGCCTCTCGACCGCCCGCGTCGTCAGGCTGGGAACGCCCGCCGCCGCCAGCGCCTCGAACATGTACTGCTTGTCCCAGCGCCGCATCGGCAGCGCCGTATCGCTGCCGGGGCAATCGGGCAGGTCGGCGCGCAATCGTTCACACAATTCGACGCCGGGCTCCGAACCGGCGATGACATAGTTCACCGCGCGGTCCCGGCACATCCGCAGCAGCAGCTCGTACGACGCCCCGAAATCCGCCTCGAAATTCAGCGCGCCCGGCGTGGGCGCGGTACGAAACCCCGACACCCGCGCCTGCGCGGTATCCAGCAGTATCGGGTCGATGCCGAATTCCGCCAGCACGGCGGGATACAGCCTGCCCGAACTCACCGGGTCCACAATCAAAACCGAATTATCCGACACGGGACGGACTCCTGTTCTCGTTTACCCCCGCTACCACCGCCACCGCCCCCGCAACCAGCGAAATCTGTACTACCAGCGCCCAATAGAGCGACAGGTCGTGCAATACCCCGAAGGCGCCTATACCCGGACCGACCGCGAAACCGATCGACTGGGCCGCCGACAGATACCCCTGATATCTGGGATTGTCCGATCGAGACGAGAGCCGCGCTATCGCCGCGCTCGCCTGCGGAATGAAGATGGCCTCGCCGAGGGAGAACAGCACGAATCCGCATATGCACACGGTCCAGCTGGTTCCGAAACCACAGACCGCGAGCCCGGCCCCAGTCACGAAGATTCCGAGCCCCAGCGCGTAGTTCCAGCGCAGCTTGGCCGTCACGAAGCTGAGCGGCAACTCGAAAACAATGATGAACACCGAATTCACGGCGATCAGAACGCCGTACAGATGCCCGCCACCGGCGATCCGGTCGACCGACAGCGGTATTCCGCTCATGCTCTGGGCGTAAACGGCCATCGCCGTGCCGAATACGACGATCACCGCCCACAATCGCGCCGCACGGGAGCCACGACGCCTGGTGAACGGCAGCTCGATCTCCGTCGAATTCGACGGTCCCGCAGCGTTTTCCGCCGTACGCAGCCGCGCGCGCTCGCTCAGTAACAGCACCGCGGTCAGCAGCGAACCGAACGCGGACAACATGAACAGCGTCGGGAAGTTGTCCTCCCCGACCATCGCGACCACGATCGGAGCGACCGTGACACCGCTGCTGAGGAAGATCCGGTGGAACGCGACCACCGTCACGGTATTGCCCCGGTAGCCGGAACCGGTCACCAAGGCCGCCGCCGGCCCGGCGAACGATTGCGTCACCGCGACACTCAGCGACGCCACCACAATCGCCGAAACAGGCTGCGCCGAAAGCATTCCGAGCAGGAACAGCAGCGGCACATTGAGCACCGAACCGGCGATCAGTACGTCGGTCGACCCGAACCGGCCCGCGCACCATCCGCCCGCCAGCGATCCGAGCACCCCGGCGAAACCGGCCGCGAACAACGCCAGCGACAACGCGGCGGCGCTCAGCCCGATCGATTGGTAGAACACCGTGGAGAACAGCGCGAGGAACCCCACCGATCGGCTGAGGAACGTGGTGATCGAAACAATCCACACTTCCGCGGGAAACTCCGGCCGCACCTGATCCTCCTCGCGATCCGCCGCGGGTACGCCGCCAACTAGTGGCAATCCGGACGCTAGTCGCCTGCCATCGGCGCCGGTTTCGCGTACGCGAAGCGAACTTGCCGTCACGCGCAGAATCCGCGGGCGCGGGGGCCGGTGGACCTCTCAGGGCTGGGTGGAGTACCGGATATCTCGCGGGCTGACGCCGAAGCGCTGCCGGAACGCGGTGCTGAACGCGCTGGCCGAGCCGAACCCCAGGCCCGACGCGATCGACGCGATGCTCTGATGCCGATACGACGGATCGCTCAGCCGCCGGTTCGCCAGTTGCAGACGTTCCTCCCGGATCAGCTCTCGCGGAGTGGTTCCGGAGCGCTGCAGGGCGAGCTGAATCTGCCGGACCGACCAGCCGAGCGAGCGCGCGATGGTCGCACCGGACAGCCGGGGGTCGGTGGCGTACGAGCGGACGTACTCGCGGATCGCCGCGTCCAGTTTGTCGAAATGGCCCACGCTGGTCAGTTGTTGCGCGCGGGCGTGCATGCACAGCAGGTCGACGATGTGGGACGAGGCGGCGTCGAACTGATACCCGTCGAGCGTGCCGGACTCGTCGAGCAGTCCGGTCAGCATGCCGGTCACCACGCGTCCGAGTCCCGCGGTCAGGTCCATCTGCCGCCCGAGGAGCCCGTCGCCGATATCGAGGCGGTGCGTGATCTCGTGCCGCGGAATGGTCATCAGCACGCCGCTGGTGCCCTGGCCGAGCGCGAATCCGAACGGCCGGTCGAGCGACACCAGGCAGCAGGAACCGTTCGGCAGAGGCAAACTGCCGCTGTCGTCCCAGAGGTCGGCACGCCCGCCGAAGGTGAGCAGCAGCCGGAAGTCGTCGTCACTGTCGCGGCGGATGTGCTTGGCCGTTCTGACGTAGGTGACATCGTCGGAATGCCAGCCCACCAGCTGGTACTTGCCGGTGCGCGCCAGCTTCGTGCGCCCTTGGAAGTCGGTGCCGCCGGGGAATTCGTACGACAGGCGCCGATGGTAGGAGGTGATGAGTTCCGCCCAGTACTCCGCCCGTTCCCCCGGTTCGACGCTGTGGGTCGTAGACGTCTCCACCGTCAGCTGCGGCATGTTCACCGGCGTTCACTCCTGCTCGAACCGACAACACGCCAAATAATCGCTGGCCCAGCCCACCTCGTCCACACCGACCACGGTGAACCCGGTCACCGGCGCGGTGCGGGACCGGCGGCCCTCGTCACAGCCGACCCGCGATCATGATGAATTCGACGAGCAGCCCGAGTGACGACAACACGATTCCGAGGATGGCGAGGCCGATCGCGCGGCGATGTCCGGTACAGCCGACGATGCCGCAAACCAGCCCGGCGACCGCGAACGGGACACCGATGAACGGCCGCAGGTTCGTCGGATCGACGATCACGTAGTTCGGCAGCAGCGGCAGGCTGACGGCGAGCAGGCCGAGAAGTACCGCCGCGACAGCGAACATCGGCCCCGGCCGACCGGTCGGCGGCGGGCCACCCTGCCAGCCGGGTCCGGCCGCACCCGGCCACTGGTGCGGAGGCGGTGCCATCGGTCCTGGCGGAGCCGGGTATCCGGGCGCCGGGCCGGTCGGCGGGGCCGGGAAGTTCGGATCCGGCGGTGGATACGACATCGCTCGTCCTCATCAATCGCGCGCGGGAAGTCGCTTCCACCCAACCACATTCGGCGCGCCGAGTCAGCCGATGATCACCGGCAAGGTCTCCCAGCCGCGCACGGTGGAGGTGGACGACAGCGCGATGCTGTCCCATTCGACATCCCAGCGCGGGAACCGGGCGAGCAGTTCCTCCAGGGCCACCTTCGCCTCGAGCCGGGCCAACGCGGCGCCCAGGCAGAAGTGGGTGCCGAATCCGAACGTTCGCAGATTGCTGACCTTGCGATGGATGTCGAACCGGTCCGGCTCCGGCCAGCGGTCCTCGTCCCGGTTGGCCGAGGCGATCAGCAGGATCATCGCGCTGCCCGCGGGCACGGTGCGGCCGTACAGTTCGACATCGGTGGTGACGTACCGGGCGATCGCGTGCCCGGTGGGCTCGAATCGCAACGTCTCCTCGATGGCGTTCGGGATGAGCCGGGGGTCGGCGACCAATTCGGCGCGCTGGTCGGGGAATCGGGCCAGTAGCGAGCCGAGCCAGCCGATCAGCCGGGCCGTGGTCTCGTTGCCCGCACCGGCCACGACGGAGATGTAGGTCAGGATCTCCTGCCGGGTCAGGGTCCGGGTGACCCCCTCGGTGTCCACGAACTCCGCGCGCAGCAACTCCGTCATCAGGTCGTCGGAGGGATGGTCGGCACGCCAATCGATGTACTCGGCGAACTGTTCGGCATTCGGAATCGCCTGATCCGACACCTCCATCTGCTGACCCGGAGCGGTGCGCAGGTTCGCGTCCGCGCGGTCGCGGACCGACTCCTGGTCGGACTCGGGAATGCCGAGCAGCATCCCGATCACGCGCATAGGCACCTCGTTGGCGAACGCCGTCATGAGATCGAACCGGTCGAGCCCGGCGAGCCGGTCGAGCGAGCGGACGCACATCTCGCGAATCTGCGGTTCCAGCGACAGCACCCGGCGCGGGGTGAACACGCTCTTGAGCAGTCCGCGGTGGATGTCGTGGGCCGGCGGATCCTCCATCAGCAGGGTGCCCGGCGGAATCTCGATGCCGGCCTTGATGATTTCCAGGATCGGGCCGCGCGAGGAGGAGAAGGTCTCCCAGTCGAGCAGGGCGCGGTCGACGTCGTCGCAGCGGCTGAGCAGATAGAAATCGTGCTTGTCGTTGTAGTACAGCGGCGCCTCCGCGCGCAGTCGCCGGTAGATCGGGTACGGGTCGCGGGCGATCGCGGGATCGAAGGGGTCCCAGTAGAGCGGGCCGCCGGAATCCGGCGAACTCCCCTGCGGCGCTTCGGCAATGGTGGGCTGTGTGTCGGGCATGCTGCCTCCGGGGTGGGCGGTGGATTCGATTCGGGCGTAGTCGTCAGCGGGTGGCGTCGTATCCGGCGGTCATCCAGTACAAAGTGCGGTCGATGGCGGGCACGATGTCGGTCACCGCGATCTCTCCGGACGAGAACTGGCCCATCAGCCCGTACACCAGGCTGTTGAGAATCGCGTAGAGGTCGTGGATGAAGTCCATGTCCACGTCGCCGAGCACGGCCATGGCGGCGGGGAAGACGGCATCGATGCCGTGGCTCATCAGGGTCTGCCCGCCGGCCGAGGCGCGGGCGCGAAAGTAGGCGGCGAGCAGGCCGGGATGGTCTTCCCACGGCTCGAACACCGGGCGCAGCACGCGCATCATCCCGGTGTGCAGTGATTCGCCCGGGCGGACAACGTATTCGGGCATGCGGGCGTAGCAGTTCTCGGCCATCCACCAGTCCAGCGCCGCGAGGATGAGTTCGTCGCGGGTGCCGTACAGCTTGTAGATCTTGGCCAGCGAGACCCGCGCCCGCCGGGCGACCTCGCGCACCTGTATCGCGTCGTAGCCCTCGGCCTCGAGCAGTTCCACGACGGTCGCGCGGATGCGTTGCTCACCCCGTCCCAGGGCCGATTCCATGACCGAGTCGTGAGGATCGCTCATCGCGCCCGCTCCTCTCCAGGAGGTCTCGACGCCACCTTCGGTAACAAAGTTACCAATTTTGGAGATGACAGATCCCCAAAATCGACAATTGCACTTCGTGAGCCAAGAACGATATTCTGACCGTCAGAAACAGCATTCTCCCCGAGAGGTGGGTCGTATGGCTTGGGACTTCGAGACCGAACCCGAGTACCAGGCAAAGCTGGACTGGGCCGACGGATTCGTGCGCGAGGAGGTGGAGCCGCTGGATCTGGCCTGGCCGCACGAGCAGTTCGTGCCGTTGGACGGCGGCCGCCGCAAGGCCATCACACCGTTGAAGGACCGCGTACGCGAACAGGGATTATGGGCGACGCACCTGGGCCCCGACCTCGGCGGCCAGGGACACGGGCAGGTGAAACTGGCGCTGCTGAACGAGATTCTGGGCCGGTCGTCCTGGGCGCCGATCGTGTTCGGCTGTCAGGCGCCCGACACCGGCAACGCCGAGATCCTCGCCCACTACGGCACCGCGGAGCAGCGGGACCGGTACCTGCGGCCACTACTGGAGGGCGAGTTGTTCTCGTGTTACTCCATGACCGAACCGCAGGCCGGGGCCGATCCGCGGCAGTTCAGCACCGTCGCGACGCGCGACGGGTCGGATTGGGTGATCAACGGCTGGAAGTACTTCTCCTCCAACGCGCGCACCGCGGCGTTCCTCATCGTCATGGCGATCACCAACCCGGAAGCCGGTGCGTACCAGGGGATGTCGATGTTCCTGGTGCCCGCCGACACCCCCGGCATCGAGATCGTCCGGGACGTGCGGCTCTACGGTGAACCCGAAGCCGCCGGTCAGCACGCCCTGATTCACTACGACGGCGTGCGGGTGCCGGATTCGGCGCTGCTGGGCGGGGAGGGGCAGGCCTTCGTCATCGCGCAGACCCGGCTCGGCGGCGGGCGCATCCACCACGCGATGCGCACCATCGGCCTGGCGCGCAAGGCGCTGGACATGATGTGCGAACGCGCGCTCAGTCGCGAGACCGCGGGCAGCCGGCTGTCGGACAAGCAGTTCACGCAAGGCTTCATCGCCGACTCCTACGCGCAGTTGCAGCAGTTCCGGCTGTTCGTGCTCTACACCGCCTGGGAGATCGACAAGCACAACGACTACAAGAAGGTGCGCAAGGACATCGCCGCGGTGAAGGTCGTCATGCCCACGGTGCTGCACGACATCGCCTGGCGCGCCATGCAGATCCACGGGGCGCTCGGCGTCACCGACGAAGTGCCGCTCATGCGGATGATCCACGGCGCGGCGGTCATGGGCCTGGCCGACGGCCCCACCGAGGTACACAAGACCACCGTCGCCCGGCAGGTACTGCGCGATTACTCCCCCGCCACCGGGATGTGGCCCACCGAGTGGATTCCCGCGAAACGCGAAGCGGCACTGGCCCGGTACGCCGAATTCCTCGAACACGAAGTGGGAAACCGATGACCGAGCACACCGCCGAAGCCACCGCCCTCGATATCGCACGGCTCACCGACTGGCTGGACCGGACCGGGATTCCGGGCGCCGGGGAGCCGCTCACCGTCACGCAACTGTCGGGCGGTGCGCAGAACGAGATCTACGACCTCCGCCGCGGCGACCACCGCAGTGTGCTGCGCATCCCGCCCGCCGCCGCCCCGGCGGAGCGCGACAAGGGAATTCTGCGCGAATGGCGTATCACCGAGGCGCTCGACGGAACCGATGTGCCGCACCCGGACGCGGTCGCGGTCTGTACCGATCCGGACGTGCTGGGCCGGACCTTCTTCCTGATGGGCTACATCGACGGATGGTCACCGATGCAGCATCAGCGGGCGTGGCCCGAACCGTTCGGCAGCGATGCGGCGGCCCGGGCCGGACTCGCCTATCAGCTGGTCGAGGGCATCGCGCTGCTGTCGCGAGTCGACTGGCGAGCGCGCGGACTGGGCGACCTCGGCAGGCCCGACGGCTTCCACGATCGGCAGGTCTCGCGCTGGACGAGCGTGTTCGAACGGAGCAAGGGCCGCGACCTCGAGGGCATGGACGTCGTCACCGCGTGGCTGAACGCCCATCGGCCACTGGATTTCGTGCCCGGCCTGATGCACGGGGACTACCAGTGGGCCAACGTCATGTATCACCACGGCGGGCCCGCGCGACTCGCCGCGATCGTCGACTGGGAGATGGGCACGGTCGGCGATCCGAAACTCGATCTCGCGTGGACGCTGGGCGATTGGCCCGCCGACACCCACTCCGCCGAGGCGTCGCGGGCCAGCTATGTCGACCTGCGGTACATGCCCTCCCGGGACCAACTGGTCGCGCACTATGCCGAGGTGTCCGGTCGCCAGGTCGACGATCTCGACTACTACCTCGTGCTGGCGAAATGGAAGCTCGCCATCGTGCTCGAGCAGGGTTTTCAGCGCGCGGGAGACAACCCCAAACTGCGAGCCTTCGGTGCGATCGTGCCGCCGCTCATGCGGTCGGCCGCCGACCTCGCGGAGACCACGACCTACCGCGGATGAACCGGGAGCAGCGCATGGGATTCGCCGACAACCTGTTCGATCTGACCGGCCGGGTCGTTCTGATCACCGGCGGCAGTCGCGGGCTGGGACGCGAAATGGCCTTCGCCGCAGCGCACTGCGGCGCCGACCTGGTCATCGCCAGTCGCGACTACGACAACTGTGCGGCCACGGCCGCGGAGATCGTCCGCCGGACCGGTCGCGCCGCGCTGCCCTACGGCGTGCACGTCGGTCGCTGGGATCAGCTCGACGGGCTGGTCGAGGCCGCGTACGAGCGATTCGGCACGGTGGATGTGCTGATCAACAACGCCGGTATGCAACCGGTCTACGACAGCCTGACCTCGGTGAGCGAGAAACTGTTCGACGCCGTTGTCGCCCTGAATCTCAAGGGGCCCTTCCGATTATCGACGCTGGTCGGCGAGCGCATGGTGGTCGCCGGGCGGGGCTCCATCATCAACGTCAGTTCGACCGGATCCATCCGGCCCCGGCCGTCGATCGTGCCGTACGCGGCCGCCAAGGCGGGGCTCAATGCGATGACCGAGGGACTGGCCCTGGCATTCGGCCCGGCCGTGCGGGTCAATACGCTCATGGCGGGCCCGCACCGCACCGGAGCCACCGCCGGATGGGACCTCGGCAACCTCGAGGACGGGCGGAATCCGTTCGCCGCCCATGCCCTGCGACGCATCGGCGAACCTTCCGAAATCGTCGGCGCCGCACTGTATCTCGCCTCCGATGCGGCCAGCTATACCACCGGGTCCATCCTCCGCTGCGACGGCGGCATGCCGTGACCGCCGCCCGGAGTGCCGGTGCCAGAAGGGGAACCGATGGTGAGACGGCGGTGATCACCGGGGCGGCCGGTGGGATCGGCGCGGCCGTCGCCCGGCTGCTCGCGGCGCAGCGGGTGGATTGCGTTGTAGTGGACCATGATCCGCGCGTCGAGGAGGTGGCCGAGCAGATCGGCGGGGTGGCCGTCGTCGCGGATCTCACCGATCCGGAATCCTCCGTGCGCGCCGTCGCGGCCGCCGGGAATCGCCTCGATCTGCTGGTGCTCAACGCGGGGCGCAATTCGGCCGACAAGGACCCGGCCGCCCTGGACCTCGACCGCTATCACGCGGTAGTGGGCGTCAACCAGCACGCGGTGATGTGGGGACTGCGGGCCGGGCTGCCGGTCATGCGCCGCGGCGGCGGTGGCGCCATTGTCGTCACCGCCTCGCTCGCGGCCGTGCGGGCGACGCCGCAGGATCCCGTGTACGCCATGACCAAACATGCCGTCATCGGGTTGGTGCGGTCGCTGGCCGGGCCGCTCGCGCAGGAGAACATCCGCCTGAACGCGGTCTGTCCGGGGCTGGTGGACACGCCGCTGACGGCTCCCGGGCGGGATCGGTTCCGGTCCGCCGGTATCGCGATGCTGTCGGCCGACACGGTGGCCGTCGCGATCGTGGACAGCCTGCGCGGCGGCGAGGCGGGGATAGAGGTGCTGGTCCGGCCCGGCCTGCCGGATACCCGATACCGGCCCGCCCCACTACCGTGAACCCACAGCGGACGCTCGGACCGACCGCCTCGCCACTGTCAGTAGCACCGTGATCGACTGCGGCACTGGGCAATTCGACACCCAGTCGACAGCCGTCCGGCCGGAGTCGTTGATCCGCGCAAACGACACTGCCCGGCAATGCCATTCGGACGCACACCGTAATTCGTGGGGAGCCGACGCCGTATGCACGCCACCGCGGGTCGCGGGCGATCCGTGGCCCGCTAGTCCGGCATCGGCGGAATGGCGCCCGCGCCACTGTCTTTCGCGATGGAGCCGCCGGAGGCGAGGACGTCGGGGCCGTACTTGGCGGCGATGAGTTTCCACGGATCGGCGTAGCGGCCGCGGCGTTCCGAACGCCGTTGGAGCGCAAGGAGTGTGCGCAGGATCGGGCGCAGCGCCGGGCCGAGGACGCGCAGCGCCGCCCGGATCGCGCGGGGTTGGCTTCGGGCGATCCAGTCGACGGTCTGCTGCCAGTCGTGGTGCTGATAGTCGAGCAGGGCTTGGGATTCGGTGGTGTCGAACCAGCCGGTGAAGCTCCAGCCGCGGTCGTCGCCGGGATCGCCGGGCAGGCTCGCGGACGGTCCGAGGCGGCCGATGCCCAAGGCCGCGAGCATCTCGTCCTCGACGTCGCGGTGCGTGTGCCGGTAGGTCTCGTTGCCCGCGATGAGCAGGATCTTGCCGTCGACGGCGGCGCGGCGGTCGACGGCGTTGGCGAAGGCGGTCGCGACGTCGCGCGCGTCGACGGCGTGGAGCCGGTTGTCGCCGGGTGTGGCGCGCATGAGCAGCAGGTAGTCGCCGTTGACGCCGGCCGTGCCGTCGGGCGAGAGCACTCCGCCCAGGCGCAGGATCGCATGCGGCAGTCCGCTGCCGGTGACGACCGCCTCGGTCAGCACCTTGTCCTCGCCGTATTGATCGATCGGATGCACCGGCGTGTCCGGGGTGATCAGCTCGGGATAGCGGTGCGGATTGCGGGAGCCGTAGACCGCGGCGCTGGAGGCGTACAGCAACAGCGGCGGCTCGGCGAGGGCGCGGGCGGCCCGGACCAGACCGGTGGTGCCCTCGACGCTGATCCGCCTCGCCAAGGCCGGATTCCGGTACGACCGCGGCGCAAACAACGCCGCGAGATGGACGATCGCGCCGGGCCGGTGCTCGGCGACGAGCGCGCCGACGGTCGCTTCGTCGAGCAGGTCGGCGTAGACGGTGTGCAGCGTGCCGTCGTGCCCGGGGGCGTCCACACCGGCGGCGGCCGCCAGGGTGGCCTCGGTGCGCAGATCGGTGGCGACGACGGTGCGGCCGCGCGACAGCAGGATCTCCACGCAGCGCTTGCCGACCTGACCGAAGGCTCCGGTGACGAGAACGGTATCGGTCATCTCGCCGACCTCCGTGCCGCGGCCGCGCCCGCCGCATCACGCAACCGAGCCGGGATTCGGACGGAGACGATCGGAGTGTGGAGGTCTTCGCGCAGCCGAGTCAGCTTGGAGGTCTTGATGTACCAACGGCCGTCGGTCTTCTCGTAGGTCTCGTGGTAGTGCCCGTAACCGACCATGTGCAGTCCGGGAGCCAGAGCCACGACATCTTGGAGCGCCCAGCAGCCCCGGGCGGTGGTGGGCGAGGTCAGCTCTATTTCCGGCGCGTGCACCTGGTGCACGGTGATGCGCGCGGGCTTGCCGAGGGTGGCGATCAGGAATTGCACGAACGCGTCGGCGCCGGTGACGAGCCGCCCGCCCGCCTCGGACGTATCACCGACGAAATCATCGGTGAACAACCCCCGCCATGCCGCCCAGTCCTTCATATCCAGATACCGGCAGTACCGCGCCTTCAACTGCTTGATGGCCTCTACATCGCGGAAGTGCCGGAGTTCCTCGAGATCCGCCGCTGGTTCCTCATGGACCGAAGCGTTCATGCCAGTCCCTTCACATAGCCGGAAACCACATTCTTCATTAGGGAGAGTCCGACTATCAAGCGCGAAGTTACCGCGGGAATGCGGATTGCCCGAAACATGGGCCGGTGGCCTGGCGGTTTCGGGCGATGATGGTCAGCAGGATCTGCGGAATGTCCACCCAGCCGGGGGAATTGGACATGTGGTGCACGTCGCGGATGTCGGCGGGCGATACGTCGAGCCGGTCGTGGGCGGATTCGATTCCGCCCCACCACTGATCCTGTGCGCCGCCCCCGAGCCGGATCGGCAGCGCGTGCACCTGGATATCGGTGAATTCCAATCCGGTGAGCAGCGACGGCACGGTGCGAATCCAGGTCAGCGCCGCCCCGGTCCGCACGGCGTGATCGTGATAGGCCGCCAGCACCTTGCCCAGGACAGGGTCCGGCGCGGCGGCGTCGTCGAGTTGATAGGGCTCGGTGAGCATCAGGACGCCGCCGGGACGCAGCATGGTGGTCGCGGTCGCCACAATGCTGTTGCGCGCGGCGGCCTTTCCGAGTGTGAGCCGGGAGTGAATCAGATCGAATCTCCGGCCACGTTGTCGCCCTGGGGAATTCGGGGACACTGTGCCGACCCGGCAACCGGCCGACAGCGTCCGGTGATCCGCGGTACTCACCCGGGCCGCGGGATATTTCGCCGCGAGCGCCGCCGCCAGCCCGACCGATGCGGCGCTGATATCGAGGAGACGAGCGTCGGGTCGCAGCTCGAGCGCTGAAATCAGCCCGAGGCTGTAGTCGTCGAGTGGCGTCGCGGCCTCGGAGTCGCTGTCGTCGCTCCCGTGCCGGCCTGGGATCATCTGCATATCGTGTGGCCCTGTATCGCGAGTGTGGTCCGGTAGTGGATTCGCCCGATTCTGCGCACGGCCGCTAGCGGGTATCTTGCAATGCGCTTAACGCAGCGGCCGGATGGACCGCCCGCGGCACCGGCGCGCGGGCTGTCACCGCGCTTACCGGACCGCGCTCTCCCGCCCGAATACGGTTGCGGCCGTGAGGATTCCCGCGACGGACAGCACCGCGGTCATCGCGAACGCGGCATGGAAACCGCCGAGCCCGGTACCGGCCACCAGCACGGTCGAGACCGCGGCGACCCCGGCCGCGCCGCCGATCTCCCGCATCGTCTCGATCAGACCGGCGGCCAATCCCGTTTCCGCCTCGGTGACCCCGGCCAGCGCGCCGATCTGCAGCGACGGGACACACAGCCCGAAGCCGAGCCCCGCGAGCAGGAACGGCGTGAGCAGCCCGGCGAGATATCCGGCGTCGGCGGAGATCTGCGTCAGCCACAGCATGCCCACGGCAATGAGCGCCAGTCCGGTGATCAGCATCCGGCGGACACTCACCGCCGCGGCGAGGCGGCCCGCGACCGTCGAGGTCACGAACACGGTCGTGGTGGTCGCCAGCCACGCCAGCCCCGTCCGCACCGGCGAGTAGCCGAATTCCTGCTGCATCAACAGTGATCCGAGAAAGATGAACGAGAAGAATGCGCCGAAGCCGAACAGCGCCGTAAGGTTCGCGCCGAGCAGCGTGCGGTTGCGGACCGCCGCCGCGGGCACCAGCGGCGTCGCCGCGCGCGTCTCGATCACCACGAACGCCGCCAGCGCCACCGCGGCCGCACCGCCCCACGCCAGAGTGGACATCGCGGTCCAGCCGTGCGTCGCCGCATGGTGCAGCGCGTAGACGAACAGCAGCAGCCCGCTGGTCACCGTGCCCGCGCCGGCGAGGTCGAGCCGCCCCGAGCGGTCGCGGGAGCGGTCGGCGACGAGATACACCGCGACGATCGCGAGCAGCGCCAGCCCGGCCGGAACGTTGATGAAGAACGCCCAGCGCCAGCCGGGACCACCGGCGATCAACCCGCCCGCGACCACGCCGAGCGTCCCCGCCGCGCCGCCCACGGCACCGAAGACGCCGAGGGCCCGATTACGTTCGCGCCCTTCCCGAAAGGTGACGGCAAGCAGCGACAACGCCGCGGGCACGACGAGCGCACCGCCCAAACCCTGCAAGCCCCGAGCGGCGACCAGCAGGCCCAAGCTCTGCGACAGCCCCGCCAGCAACGAGGCAGCGGTGAACAGCGTCAGCCCGGCGAGCAGCATCCGCCGCCGCCCCACCAGGTCGGTCAGCCGCCCGCCGACTAGCAGAAACCCGCCCAGCAGCAGGCCGTAGGCGACGACGACCCATTGCGCGCCGCCATTGCCGACGTGCAGATCCCGCTGGATCGAGGGCAGCGCCACGTTCACGATGGCGATGTCGACCGACACCATGGACTGGGCCGCGCACACCAGCCCCAGCACGAGTCCACGCCGCGCCGGACGTGCCCGGCCGGATTCCGGAATCGTTGTCCGCGCGGTCTTTTCGATCAATGTCATGATTCGTGTCCTCTCGACGCGCGGGCGGTCAGTACTTCGCGATCGGGTCCCCGGCGCCCGTGGCGAGCAATTGCGGGAGGCTCTTCGTGATGTAGAAGGTCCAGCCGCGCGAGCAGGCCTGGAAGCATTCCGATTCGGAGGCGGTCAGGCCGCGGTGGACGAAGTGCAGCGTCGTGCCCTCCGGGGTGGCCGCGATGTCGAAGACGACGTCGGTGCCGGTCCACTCGTCGTGGTCCGCGACGAAACCGAGGTACGAGTCGACGACGTGCCATACGACGCGGGCGCCGGGCACGACCTCGGTGATCCGGAACCGGCAGAAGCGAATTCCGGTGTCCGACCGCGCGGCTTCGCCCGGATATTCGCAGTCGTCGGTGAAGACGAACTCGTCGTGCCGGGCGGCGGTGGCGCCGATGATGTTGGCGTTCCACCATCCGCGTACGTCGGTGACGGCCGCGAAGACCTCCTCCGGGGTGTGGTCGACGGTGATGGTGGCGGTCAGGTGATCGGTGTGCGACATCGGTCTTACCTCTCTGTTCGGTGGGTTTTGCCCACCGACGAACGAGGTCGACCGGGATCGACACCGGCTGGGAGATTTTTCGAAAATTTTCTACGGACGGGCCGCCGTGCAGGTCAGAGCGCCCGCAACCGGCCCGTGAGGTATCGGCGCTCGGCAGCGGTGGGCGCGAGGGCGAGCGCCTGCTGGTACGCGGCGGCGGCCTCGGTCGCCCGCCCGGCGCGGCGGAGCAGATCGGCGCGGGTCGCGGGCAGCAGGTAATAGCCCGCGAGCCGACCGGATTCGGCGAGTTCGTCGACGCGGGCGAGACCCGCCGGGACGCCCTCGGCCATCGCGATCGCCACCGCGTGGTTGAGATCCACCACCGGCGAGGGCGCCAAGCGGGCGAGTTCGGTGTACAGCGCCGCGATCTGCCGCCAGTCCGTCGCCGCGGCGTCGGGCGCGGTGGCGTGACACGCGGCGATCGCGGCCTGCACCTGGTACGGGCCGGGCCGCCGCACGGCCAACGCCGTCTCCAGCGTCGCGACTCCCTCGGCGATCAGCGCGCCGTCCCACCGGGAACGGTCCTGTTCCTCGAGGGGAACCAGCACACCGTCGACGGTCCGGTGGGCGCGGCGGGCCTCCGACAGCAGCAACAGCGCGAGCAGGCCGCGCGGCTCGGGTTCGGATGGCAACAGCCGCACCAGCACCCGCGCGAGATGGATGCCCTCGCCCGCGAGCGCCCGCGGCCCGTCCTGTTCGTCGTAACCCTGATTGAAGATCAGGTACAGCACGGCGAGCACCGCGGACATCCGCTCCGGCAGCACATCCACCGGCGGCACCCGGTACGGGATCCCGGCCTCGACGATCTTGCGTTTCGCGCGCACCAGCCGTTGCGCCATGGTGGTCTCGGTGGTCAGGAACGCCTTCGCGATCTCGGCGGTGCTCAGACCCGTCAGGGTGCGCAGGGTGAGCGCGACGCGCGCCGGCAGGGCCAGGGCGGGGTGGCAGCAGGTGAAGATCAGCCGCAGTCGTTCGTCGGGAATCTCTTCTCCCGCAGCACCTTCCGGCTCCCGCGCCAGAACGGCGAGTTCACGCAGTTTGGCGCGGCCCGTGGTGTCGCGGCGCAGCCGGTCGGTGGCGCGGTTGCGGGCCGTCGTGGTGAGCCAGGCGCCCGGCCGATCGGGAATGCCGTCGCGTTCCCAGGCGGCCAGGGCCGCGGCGAACGACTCCTGCGCGCAGTCCTCGGCCAGATCCCAGTCGCCGGTCGCCCCGATCAGCGTCGCGACCACCTGACCCCACTCCTCGCGATACGCCGCCTCGACCGCGGCGCGCACCGCGTCCGACGCGGTCATTCCCAGACGGGGCGGACTTCGACGCAACCGTGGCGGGCGTACGGGTGACCCGCCGCGATCGCGAGCGCCTCGTCCAGATCCGCGCAGTCGATGATGTCGATACCGCCGATGAAGTCCTTGGTCTCGGCGAACGGACCGTCGGTCACCAGCGTTTCGCCGTCGCGGACCCGGACCGTCGTCGCGTCCGCCACCGGGCGCAGCCGCGCGCCCCCGAGCAGGGTGGCACGCCGCTCCGCGTCCGCGTGCCACGCGCGGTGCGCCGGATCGGCCGCGATTTCCTCGTTGCTCGGCGAGACGGACTCGTCATCGCAGATCAGCAGCACGTATTTCATCGCCCCACTATGCCCGGCGGCCGATGCCGAGTCGACCGTTTCACCGTGCGGGCGCGCCCGCCACCAGCGACATGATGTCCTCGATCCGCACGATCTCCCCGCGCGCGCCCCAGTTGCCCTCCGGCACCTCGTTGATGTGTACCCACGCGGTGGCGGCCTCGGCGAAACGCGCCGGATCGTCGTCGGCGTCCGCGAGCACCTTCGTGACCCGGCGCACGATGTCGGCACGCTTGTCGTCGTTCATCGAACCGGCCGGAACACCCACTCGCACCACGTATTTCGGCTTCTCTCCGGCGGGCAGCCGCCGCCCGCCGACGAACCAGGCGTCGATCTCGTTCACCACCAGCCAGGAGATCGACCGCGCCGCCTCGGTGTCCGGCGCGCCCTCGGCGAGCATCACCTCCGACACCAAGCGACCACCGATCTCCTCTCGGCTGCCCTGGTCCAGCGAACCCTTGGGAACGAACAACTCCACGAACGGCATTGGTAAGTCCTTTCATTGAACCCTATGGTCGGCAACCGTACGCCGAGTGAGTTCAATCAATCAACCCTCTAGACTGGGGAACATGCAACGGACCAGCTTCGCGGAGATGCACTGCTCGATCGGGCAGTCCTTGGAACGTGTCGGGGAATGGTGGACGCTGCTGATCGTGCGGGATCTCCACCTGGGCCTGCACCGGTTCGACGACATCGCGGAGAACCTGGGCATCTCGCGAAACCTGTTGACGCGCAGGCTGGAGACGCTGATCGGCGACGGCATCGTGGAACGGCGGGCGTATCAGGATCGGCCGCCGCGGCACGAGTACCACCTCACCGCGGCCGGGCGCGACCTCGTGCCGGTACTCCTGGCCCTGATGGCCTGGGGCGACAAGTGGGTCACGCCGCCGGGCGGGCCGCCGGTGCGCCTGATTCACGATGATTGCGGTGCGGAATTCACCCCGCAGGTCTGCTGCTCGGCGTGCCGCGAACCGGTGCGGGCCACGAAGGTGACGGCGCTGCCCGGCCCCGGCGCCGCCAGTGGGCCGGGGACGCGCGTCCTGGCGCGACGGGCGAACGAATCTCGCGACGGCTCTGCCGCGCCGTGACGGCGCGGCGATACCGGGCGGTTATTTCCAGGCGAACACCGGCTGTCCGAAATGCGCTACGCGGGTGTGGCGGCCGCGCAGCACCACCTCGCGAAACTGGTGCAGGACGGCCGCGGTCGGCGCGTGCACGAGTGCGCCCCGAAATGGCCACTGCACAATGGGTTCCGCGACGGCCGGGTCGCTGACGAAGAGCGGGTCCACATCGATTTCGTCGAGCGTCACGAGGTACACCTCGGCGACTTCGCCGGGATTCGGGTGTATCGCCTCGACCTCGTCCCCGATCCACACCACGAACGGTGACATGACATATCCCGACTTGGTGGCGAAATCGTCGAGCCGGCCGAGAACCTGGGCGGGCGTCACCCGGACGCCGAGTTCCTCGGACAACTCCCGGACAGCGGCCTCGACCGCCGTCTCACCGCTGTCGATGCGCCCGCCGGGAAAGGCGTACTGGCCCGGATGCGAGCGCAGCGACGTGCTGCGCTTGGTGAGACAGACGACGGGCTCCCCCTGCCGCACGCCGACCGGGATCACAATCGCCGCGCCGCGCCGACCCTGCGGCGGAATCTCGACGGGTCGGAATTCTCGCAGGGTCTCCGTGAGTATCTGCTGGTCCATACCGGTATCACTCCTCGCACTACCGCGACTGCGGCATAGGTCACCATGCCCTATGCGGCCTTCGGGCCGGAAGTGTGGCATGCTGGGGGACGGGTACGGGCTGTTGAAGTGATCGCCCGGCTCGCAACAGGAAGTTAAGACAAAGTATGTCGCAAGGCAGTGTGAAGTGGTTTAACGGCGAAAAGGGCTTCGGTTTCATCGCGCAAGACGGTGGCGGCCCGGATGTTTTCGTCCACTACTCCGAGATTTCCGGCTCCGGCTTCAAGTCCCTCGAGGAGGGGCAGCGTGTCGAGTTCGAGATCGGGCAGGGCCAGAAGGGCCCCCAGGCTCAGAGCGTCCGCGCTATCTAGCCGGTATCGGTAAAACCTGTGAAACCCGCGCCACGGCGCGGGTTTTGCTTTTTCTCGACGCCCCTCAGCACCTGGAGCCCGCCGCGCGCACTTCGGCCAGTGCCCGCCGGGCCAGGTCACCGAACTCCGCATCAGCGGCCGGGTCGCTCCACCGCTCGTAGGCGAGATCCCAGGCCAGCGCGCCCAGCTCGGCGGCGACACGCGCGGTCAAGCCGGGAACACCGCGGCGCTCGAGTGACTCGCTCATCGCGGCGGTGAGGCGGAGCCCCTTCAGCGCCTCGCGTTCGCGCAATTCCGGATTGGCGGCGATCACCGCCCGCCGCCGGGCACCGAAGGCGCGGCGATCGGGTGTGAAGGCTTCCCGTCCGATCAGGTCCAGGGCATGTGCCACCGCCTCGAGCGGGGTCACCTCGTCCGGCGCCGCGGCGATCCCCGCAGCGACCAGGTCGGTCATCGTGTCACCGCCGAACAGCACCTCGCGCTTGTCCGGGAAATGCCGGAAGAAGCTGCTCTTCGTGAGCCCTGCGCGCTCCGCGATCTCGACCACCGTCGTGTTGTCGTAGCCCCGCTCCTCGAACAGCTCGAGCGCGGCGACGACGAGGCGCTGCGGGGCATTGGGTTGCCAGCGAGCCATACGAACAGCATACGGGACTTGGTCCCGTCACCGGCGTAGAGTGACGGGACCAAGTCCTATCACTGGAGGTAGCCATGAGCCGTGCCGTCATCTACGAGAGGTTCGGAGGTCCCGAAGTACTGCGGGTGCGGGAGGTCCCGGAGCCGCACGCCGGGCCGGGCGAGATCCGCGTGCGCGTCACCGCCGCCGGCCTGAACCCCATGGACTGGGGCCTTGCCTCCCGACCCGAAGCGGCTGCGCAGTTCGGTATCACCGTGCCCGCCGGATTCGGCTACGACTTCGCCGGGATCGTGGATGAAATCGGTACCGGTGCAGCGGGTTTCGCGGTGGGCGACCGCGTCTACGGTGGCGCGCTGGGCCGGGCCGCCGCCGATTTCGTGGTGCTCGGGACGTCCGGCGGAGCGACCGAGGCGGTCTGGCGCACGCCGGAGGGCATCAGCGACGAGGTCGCGGCCGCCCTTCCCGTGGCAGGCATGACGGCCGCCGCGGCCTTGGCGGCGATCGGCCTGCGGTCCGGCGACACCGTCCTGATCGGCGGCGCGGCGGGCGGTGTGGGCATCTTCGCCGTACAACTCGCCAAACTCGCCGGCGCCCGAGTGATCGGCACCGCCGCACCGAGCACCTTCGAATTCCTCCGGCAACTCGGCGCCGAGCCCGTGGCCTACGGCGCCGGACTAGCCGATCGCGTACACACGCTAGCACCCGGAGCCGTCACCGCGGCCACCGACCTGTTCGGCACCGAAACAGCCGAGACCGCACTGGCTCTCGGCGTCCCGCCCGAGCGAATCTCCACGATCGCCGCGGGCCCGAACCCGCCCGGCGGCGTGCGCGCGACCGGCGGCATCGACGCGGGACCCGACGCCATGACGCGAATCGCCGACGCGGTGCGCACCGGCGAGTTGACCGTGCCGATCGCCGCGACCTACCCGCTCGAGCAGATCCGCGAGGCCGTCACACTGCAGGCCGGGCGGCACGTCCACGGAAAGGTCGTGATTACCCTCTGATCCCGGGAGTGTCGTTTCCGATCATCGGCCGTCGCCGCCCGTGGTGTTGTCCGTGCCCACGGTATCCGGGGCGGCGCTGAATTCGAGGCGGTATACGCCGTCGCCACTGGGCGCCGAACCGGTCTCGACTGGTCCGTCGAGGTGGCTGAACAGGTTCTTCGACCTGTCGTCCGTGCTGCTCACTCTTGCACCCACATCCCACTAGCCGCGACGAATTACCTTGTCTCGCGGGCATTTCGATGCCGCACCGAGGTAAGGGAGACCCCGTTCGGGCGGCAGGGAGATCACGATTCAACCGAAGCGCTTACCGTGATGGTACCCCGCGCACCGCGAGGCCCGCGATGAGTCACCCCGGCTGTCCCCTCCCGCCGCTTCACCGCCGAGCCGGAACGACGGCTTCTGCGCCACCGCGTGGCCGAGCTGGAGTCCAGGGCCGGTGTATCGCGGGTGTATCGAAAATCGCATACGGCGCGGCAACCGTGTTCCGGCTTCTATTGGGGAATGGAGAATTCCTCGTCACTGGCGGCGCCGGGCGGCCCGGTCCGTAGGGCCGTGCCGGCCGGTCTGGTGATCGTCGGCACGGCGATTGTCGCCTATGTCCTGCGGCGGCCGCTGCTGATGCCGCGGCGATCCACGCCCGGAGGCGGCATCGCCGCCGATCGGCACGTCTGGCTGTATACGTTCAACGGCGTGGCACTGCTCACGCTGGCCGCTCTGCCGCTGGCCGGGCTCACGGTGTGGGCGCTGGCGCGCCACCGGATCGCCACCGGCACGACGTCGCCGTGGGCGTGGCGCAAGTCGCTGGCCGAGGTCGGCATCGTCTACGGGACGGTGCCGTGGGTGTGGCTGATCATGTTGCCGGGCGCCCGGGCCGGCGCCGTCCCCGGCCGGGTGAGCCTGGTCCCGCTGCGGGACCTGCTCGCGGTCCTGTCGGCCGGCCCGGCGACGGCGACGATTCAGATCGTCGGCAATCTGCTGGTCTTCGCGGCGCTGAGATTGCTTGCCCCGCTGCGGTTTCCGGCGTTGGCCTCGCTCCCGCGGATCTCGGCTCTCGCGGCGGGCTGCTCGATCTCGGTGGAGGTCGCGCAGTACGTACTGCAGCTGGACCGGGTGTCGTCGGTCGACGACGTACTGGTCAACACGGCAGGCGCCGGGCTCGCCGCGCTGGCGTCACGCGGTTGGTGGCGCCCCTAGTCGTGTTCCGGGGTGGTGGCTCGCTCGGAGGACGCGTTGTGCTGCTGGGCTCGGGCGAGTTGGTCTTCGAGGCTGATGATCCTGCACGCGGCCTCGAGGGGGGTGCCCTGGTCGATGAGTTCTCGGGCGCGGGCGGCGATACGCAGCTGGGCGCGGGAGTAGCGGCGATGCCCGCCGGGTGAGCGCTGCGGGGTGATCAGCTCCGCTTCGTCCAGGCTGCGCAGGAACGCCTGGGTGGTACCGAGCATGTCCGCCGCACGGCCCATGGTGTAGGCGGGGTAATCGTCGTCGTCGAACTTGTCGTTGCTGCCGGGGTCAGAAATCGTGCGGTCTCCATACGTCGGAGTTGGGGGGGGGGGGGGGGGGGGGGGGGGGGGGGGGGGGCGGGGGGGGGGGGGTTTTTTTTTTGAGGAATGATAGATAAAAAACAGCGAGCACACCCACCCCACCCACGAGAGTAAGACAGTAAAATAAAAAGAAGAGAAAGAAGAACG